>JBFXKS010000219.1:0-3442 GCA_050173515.1 Oscillospiraceae bacterium
CGCGTGGTGCTGCTGACCGGCAGCGTGAAAGGTCGCGCGCGCACCGCGGCGCTGGCGGCCATCGCCGCGGGCGAGGCGCACCTGGTGGTGGGCACGCACGCGGTGCTCAGCGAGCCGGTGGCCTTCAAGCGCCTGGGCTTTGCCGTCACGGACGAGCAGCACCGCTTCGGCGTGCGCCAGCGGGGGCTTTTGGCGGCCAAGGCGCTGCGGCCGCATCTGCTGGTGATGAGCGCCACGCCCATTCCCCGCACGCTGGCCCTGCTGATCTTTGGCGACCTGGACGTGAGCGTGCTGGACGAGCTGCCGCCGGGGCGCCGCCCGGTGAAGACCTATGCGGTGACCGGCGCCAAGCGGCGGGACATGTTCGGGTTTTTGGCCAAGCAGGTGGCCGCGGGCCGGCAGGTGTACATCGTGTGCCCGCTGATAGAAGAGGGCGAGAGCGATTTGCAGGCGGCGGCGGCCTATGCCGACGAGGTGGCGCGCCCGCTGCTGCCGAACGCGCGGGTGGGGCTGATGCACGGGAGGCTGAAGGCGGCGGAAAAGGCCGAGGTGATGCGGGCGTTCAAAGAGGGGGAGATCGACGTGCTGGTGTCCACCACGGTGATAGAGGTGGGCGTGGACGTGCCGAACGCCACGGTGATGGTGGTGGAGGACGCCGAGCGGTACGGGCTGTCAGCGCTGCACCAGCTGCGCGGGCGCGTGGGCCGCGGCGCGGCAGAGAGCACCTGCATTTTGGTGACGGACCACGCCACCGAGGCCGCGCGCGAGCGGCTGCGGTTTCTGTGCCAAACGCAGGACGGCTTTGCCGTGGCGAAATACGACCTGGAGACCCGCGGCCCGGGCGACTTTTTTGGCAGCCGGCAGCACGGCCTGCCCACGTTGCGCATCGCAGACCTTGCCGCGGACACCCGGGTGCTGAAAGCGGCACAGGAAGAGGCCGTGGCGCTGCTGCGGCAAGACCCGGCCCTGAAGGCGCCCCAGCACGCGGCGCTGGCCGAGGCGGTGGCGGAGCTTTTTGACAAAGGCCCGGTGATGAATTGACCGGGCGGCAGCAGGCGGCGATGCCCGGGTGACGGCCTGTGGTCAATTGGCGCTTTATCGCGCGGCGAGCTCTTATGCAGTGCGATGACCTTACTTTTGGACCCACCCAAAAGTAACAAAAGGTGGCCGGAACCTTGCGATGGTTCCGGACCTCCGCACGCCAGATGTCGCACGGCCTGTGAAACAGACAACAGCACCTAACGACATGTCTGTTTCACTGCCGGCCGCGCCATTTAAGTTAAGGGCGAAGACCTTAGACCTTGACCGCTCTTAGAATAACCTGTGCCGTAAAAATTCCGAATGACGCAAGGTACTGTTTCGGAATTTTAGGCACAGAGTACCTTTAGCGATCGGAGGGACTGGGAACCATCGCAACGGTTCCCAGTGGCCTTTTGGTACTTTTGGGCCAAATCCAAAAGTACGAACGTCGCCTTGCATAAAAACTCGCCTTGCCGCAAAAAGCAGCCCGATTCAACAGATAAGCTAAAGGCAACGCCGTTCTTTTTTCAAGGTTTTCCCAGCATTTTCACTGTGCATTTTTCGCCTGAATAACCCGCGCGCAGAAATGTAAACACTCTTTAAATCCCGGCATTTTTGCGGGGGTTTTTCTTGTTTTTTGCCGCGGGGTTGCGTACAATAAAGGTGGTATATAGTAATCTTTTTTATTCTGTTTTTAATGGGGGCAAAAACATGGAAAATGCGATTTCTCTGCTGGGGATCTTTGTGGAAGATTTTGAGTCGACCGGGCGTATAAACGAGCTGCTGCACGAGGGCCGCTGCAACGTGCTGGGCCGCATGGGCCTGCCCAACATACGCGAGGGGCTTTCGGTGATCAGCGTGGTGCTGAGCGCGCCGCCGGCCGTGGTGGAGACCTTGGCGGGCGAGCTGAATGCGCTGCCCGGCGTGCGGGTGGTGTTCATGAACGCATAGGCGCACGGGGAATAACCAGCGATTTTTCGGCGATTTTTTGCATTTTTCTTGCAAAGCAACAACAAGGCTATCATACTCTGCCCCTTGGGGCAGGTATCCGCGGGACGAAGGCACGCGGGGCCCGGGCCACCCCAACGGAATGCAGTGTCTCTAAGCTTGCTTTGCTTGCCAAGTGTCCCCTTCGGTGCCCGGGCCAATGCCGGTTATTTTATCGAAACCCTTGCAAAATGTAGTGATTTCCTTTACCATATACACAACATATTGTGTATTGTGGCCCGTGCGTATGGCCAGGAGAGGAGGCTGCCCGATGGACTATATTATGGGATTGTCCTGCGCGGACAGCCTGACCTATGTGAACCTGGCCGCGTTGTCCGGCATGGTGGTGCAAAGCTACACCGTGGGGGCCATCAACCTGTTCTACGCCGACCGCGAGGCCGTGGCCCACAACCTGGCCGAGGCCTTTGTCACCGCGCAGATGGCGGGCTATCCGGTGCGCAGCTGTATTCAGGTGTGCGCCGGCGTGGCCGGGCTGCAGGGGCCCGAGGTGGGCACGCAACTGGCGCCCACACTGCGCGAGGTGATGCGGCGCTGCGGCTACACAGGCGACGCACTGCTGCTGGGCGACGAGCAGATCGCGCTGGCCGGGGCGCTGGAGGGCAAGAAGGGTGCCATTTTGCTGGCGGGCAACACCTCGGCCTGCTTTGGGCAGAACGCCATGGGCGTGCAGCACCGCACCGGCGGTTTGGGCCAGCTGGCCGACGACGACGGCTCGGCCTACGCGATAGGCCGGGAGATCTTGCGTGCGGTGGCCCGCGCCAGCGACGGGCGCGACCGCCCCACCCACCTGACAAGCCACGTGTACCGGCAGTTTGGCCTAACGGGGCAGCAGGCCTTTGTGCAGATGATGCGCAGCGCCGCGCCCACGGACGTAGATATCTGTGCGCTGGCCGGGGCACTGCCCAAGGCCTGCCAGATGCGGGACCGCACGGCCCTGGCACTGGTGGAGACCACCGTGGGCCAGCTGATGCAGCTGGTGGAGCCGGTGGTGGAAAAACTGGCGATGCAAAAAGGCACGCTGGCGGTGGCCGGGCGCGTATTGCTGGAAGACGCCTTTGTGGGCGTGGCTTTTAAAAAGCGCATGGCCGAGCGCTACCCCGAGTTGACCTGCGTGCCGCCGCGCAGCGACGGCGCCGCCGGCGCCGTGCTGCTGGCAAAGGAACGCCTGGCTTTGCGGGGATGGGCGCGATAGCGCGAGCGATGGCTTGCGCGCAGGGCGAGCAAACATCGTGAACCCGGGGTGCTTTAGCACTGCTTTCGGCTTTGCCGCAGGCAAAACGAAAGCACACCGCCGCCCAAGTATGCTAGTGCGCAGCGCGAAGCATGATTGGCAAGCGGCGGGTTAGGCAGCCCGAAGCCGCACCCTGGCGGTGCGTGCAAGGGCTGGGAGCGAAGCGACCGCAGTGGGCGGGCG
>JBFXKS010000220.1:0-3427 GCA_050173515.1 Oscillospiraceae bacterium
CCAAACGCTGGAGAAGCTCATCGCCGACGGGCGCATCCACCCGGCCCGCATCGAAGAGACCGTGGAGAAGTGCCGGCGCGAGCTGGAACTGGTGATGAAGCGCGAGGGCGAGAAGGCCACCATGGAGGTGGGCATCCACGGCATGCACCCAGACCTGGTAAAGCTGATCGGGCGGCTGAAATACCGCACCAGCTACGGCCAGAACGTGCTGAACCACAGCCTGGAAGTGGCCAACCTGTCCGGCATCATGGCGGCAGAGCTGGGCCTGAACATCAGCCAGGCCAAGCGCGCCGGCCTGCTGCACGACATCGGCAAGGCGCTGGACCACGAGATAGAGGGCAGCCACGTGCAGATCGGCGTGGACATTGCCAAGAAGTACAAGGAGAGCCCGGCGGTCATCCACGCCATCGAGGCCCACCACGGCGACACCGAGCCGCAGACCACGCTGGCCTTCATCGTGATGGCGGCCGACGCCATCAGTGCGGCGCGCCCGGGCGCCCGCCGCGAGAATTTGGAGAGCTACATCAAGCGGCTGGAGAACTTGGAGGAGATCACCAAGAGCTTTGCCGGGGTGGAGAGCAGCTATGCCATCCAGGCCGGGCGCGAGGTGCGCATTCTGGTGAAGCCGGAGCAGGTGAGCGACGACGAGCTGGTATTACTGGCGCACGACATCAGCCAGAAGATAGAAAACGAGCTGGACTACCCCGGGCAGATAAAAGTGAACGTGGTGCGCGAGAGCCACGCCATCGACTACGCAAAATAAACCCTCGCCTCTATCGATGCCGGACGCCGTGGCGGCGCCCGGCATCGTTCTTTGGTGAAAAAGGAGATGGCCGCATGGTGGTGCTGTGCGTGGGCGATGTGACAGGGGCCGCCGGCCTGGAGCTGGCCGAGCGGCGCCTGCCGCAGCTTCGGCGCGAGCACGCCGCCGATTTTGTGGTCGTCAACGGGGAGAACAGCGACAAGAGCGGCGTGGGTCTGCCGCGCGCCGCCGCCGAGCGGCTTTTGCAGGTGGCCGACGTGGTGACCACCGGCAACCACTGCTACCGCAGGGCCGACGAGACGCTGTACCTGGAAAACCCCGCCGTGCTGCACCCGGCCAACTTCCCCTACACCGAGGATGCGGCGGGCTGCTGCGTGGTGGACACCGGCCGGCATGGCAGCGTGCGGGTGATCAACCTGATGGGCGTGGCCTTTATGGAGCCGGTGGACAGCCCGTTCAAGCGGGCAGATGAGCTGCTGGCAAAAGGCGAGGCGCGCTTTACCATCGTGGATTTCCACGCCGAGTCCACCGCCGAGAAAAAGGCGCTGGCCTTTTACCTGGACGGCCGGGTGAGCGCCATTTTTGGCACCCACACCCATGTGCAAACGGCGGACGAGCAGGTGCTGCCCAAGGGCACCGGCTACATCACCGACGTGGGCATGACCGGGCCGTGTGTCAGCGTGATAGGCGTGGAGCCGGCGCTGGCCGTGAAAAAGCAGCGCGAGCACGTGCCGGTGCAGTTCACCGTGGCCGGCGGGCCGCTGGCGCTGAACGCGGTGCGCTTTGTGCTGGACGACGAAAGCGGCCTGTGCCTGCGGGTCCAGCGCATCGCGCTGGCCGAGTGAGCGCGGCGGCCGATAGCCTATAAACTGATTTTGGAGAGGCGGAAGCGACTTTGACAATGGCCGAGGAGATAAAGCGGCGGCGGACCTTTGCCATCATCAGCCACCCGGACGCCGGCAAGACCACGCTGACTGAAAAGCTGCTGCTGTACGGCGGCGCCATCAACCTGGCCGGCAGCGTGAAGGGCAAAAAGGCCAGCCGCCACGCGGTGAGCGACTGGATGGAGATAGAGAAACAGCGCGGCATCAGCGTTACCTCCAGTGTGTTGCAGTTCGAATACGCGGGCTATTGCGTGAACATACTGGACACCCCCGGCCACCAGGATTTCTCGGAGGACACCTACCGCACGCTGATGGCGGCCGACGCCGCCGTGATGGTGATCGACGCCGCGAAAGGTGTGGAGACGCAGACCAAGAAGCTGTTCAAGGTGTGCGTGATGCGCGGCATCCCCATTTTCACGTTTGTGAACAAGATGGACCGCGAGGCCCGCCCGCCGCTGGACCTGCTGCAGGAGATAGAGGACGTGCTGGGCATAGAGACCTACCCGATGAACTGGCCCATTGGCAGCGGGCGGGACTTTAAGGGCGTATACCAGCGTGCCCAGCGCGAGATACTGGCCTTTGAGCCGAGCCTGCGCGGCGAAAGGCAGGTGGCCGCGCACAAGGTGCAGCTGGGCGGCGCCGAGCTGGACAGCTTGATTGGCCCCGGGGCGCACGCGGCGCTGGCGGAGGACATCGAGCTGCTGGACATGGCCGGCACCGAGTACAGCGAAACGGCCATGCTGCGTGGCGGGCAGACCCCGGTGTTTTTTGGCTCGGCGCTCACGAATTTTGGGGTGGAGCCCTTTCTGAACACCTTTTTACAGCGCACCGCGCCGCCGTTGCCGCGCAAGGCCTCCTGCGGGCTGGTGGACCCCATGGACCCGAATTTCTCCGCCTTTGTGTTCAAGATACAGGCCAACATGAACCCCGCCCACCGCGACCGCGTGGCCTTCATCCGCATCTGCTCGGGCAAGTTTGAAAAGGGCATGGAGGTATTACACGTGCAGCGCGGCAAAACCTTGCACATCTCCCAGCCGCAGCAGATGATGGCCGAGGAGCGCCAGATGGTGGATGAGGCCTATGCGGGCGACATTCTGGGCGTCTTCGACCCCGGGCTCTTTTCCATTGGCGACACGCTGCTGGCCGGGAAAAAGTCGTTCGCTTTCGAAGGCATCCCCACCTTTGCGCCGGAGCATTTTTCCCTGCTGCGCCAGGCGGACACCATGAAGCGCAAGCAGTTTGTGAAGGGCATCACCCAGATCGCCCAGGAGGGCGCCATCCAGATATTCAAAGAGATCGGCGGCGGCATGGAGGAAGTGATCGTGGGCGCGGTGGGGCAGCTGCAGTTCGACGTGCTGGAGTACCGGCTGAAAAACGAGTACGGCGTGGACATCCGCCTGCAGGGCCTGCCATACCAGTTCATCCGCTGGGTGGAGCACAGCGAGGACGCGGTGGCCGCGCTGAACCTGACCAGCGACTCCAAGCGGGTGGAGGACCTGAAAGGCAACCCGCTGCTGCTGTTCACCAGCCAGTGGAACGTGGGCTGGGCCGAGGAGCACAACAAGGGCCTGGTGCTGAGCGAGTTCGGCCGGTGAATGAGCGCGGCGTTTTGCACAAAGGAGGGCGTTTTGATGGGACAGCAGCCATTGGTCAGTGTCATCGTGCCGGTGTACAACGCGGCGTCCAACCTTGCCACCTGCCTGGGCAGCATCCGCCGGCAGCGGTATCGCAACCTCGAGATTGTGGTGGTGAACGACGGCAGCTGTGACGAGAGTATGGA
>JBFXKS010000221.1:0-3425 GCA_050173515.1 Oscillospiraceae bacterium
CGCCAACATCCCCACCAACAACATCATCAAGACACTGGCGATGAAAGCGGCTGAGATAACCAAATAGTTTTCCTAAAAACGGCAGACGCATCCTCTGCCGTTTTCCCGCAAAAAGCCCCGTTCGGGCGCTTTTGGGCGGCCGGGCGTAAAAGGCGCGACCGGGCGGGCATTTTGCTTTTGGCCACTTGGCCAAAAGCGGCGGAAAAAACAAAAAGTGGAATTGTTTTTGTCGGTTCCATGCCATAAAAATGCAAAACCAGATTAACAAATATTAACTTGGGAGGCTCGGGACCCTATGAGCAATTTCATCGTTCCGCTCAGCAATTTGCCCACCATCTCGTCCATCACCGACGTGAAGGGGCGCCCCGGCACGGGCGGCGAGGCCCTGACGGACCTGCCGTTTGCCGACGTGCTGCAAAACGCGCTGCAGAACGTGGCGGGCACCGGCGAGGTGTCGCAGGGGAACATGTACTCCCTGGCCATGGGCGGCACGGACGATTTGCACACCGGCGCGGTGGACGCGGTGAAATACGCCACCGCGGTCAGCTTCGCGTCCAGCCTCACCAGCTCGGCCATTCGCGCGTACAACCAGCTGATGCAGATGCAGGTGTAGCTTTGATCACAGCGGGGAGACGGCTGGGGTAACCTGGCTGCCGCCCCTGAAGGAATGACGATATGAACGAACGGGTGGCCAATATCGGCAACCAACTGCGGCAGGCGCTGGGCCGGCTTCGCGAGGCGTGGGCCAACCAGGAGCAGGCCCGCAAAAAGCGCATCATCTATATCGTTATCGGGCTCGTCGTGCTGGCGGTGGGCCTTGTTGTGGTTCTCAATATCGTAAGCGGGCGCTATGTGGTGCTGTGGGAGGGCATGTCCCGCGACGAGAGCGTGCGTGCGGTGGCGGTGCTGGACGCGGTGGTCATCCCGTCCAAAATAGACACCGACGGCCAGCTGCAGGTGCCGTCCAACAAGCAGAACCAGGCCATGGCCCAGCTGGCCACCGAGGGCATCCCCAGCACCTCACTGAACTATAACCTGCTGGCCCAGGCCAGCGGCCTCACCACCACCGAGTCGGAGAAGCGGGCCTACGAGATGGCCCAGTGGCAGGTGCGGCTGGAGGACATCATCAAGACCTTTGACGGCGTGCGCAACGCCTATGTGAACCTGCATGTGCCGGAGGGCAGCACCCGCCTGTGGGAGCCGGTGCGCGAGAACACCGGTGCCGTCACGCTGCACCTGGCGCCGAATTATGTGCTCTCCAGCCTGCAGATCACCGGCATCCGCCACTTGGTGGGCAACTCTGTGGGCATCGACCCCATGCAGGTCAGCATCACCGACAACACCGGCAACCTGCTGGCCGCCACCGGCGCCACCGGGGCAGACCTGGCCACCACCTCCACCGCCGAGCTGCTGCAGCGGCTGGACGTGGCGCGTGACATGGAGACCGACCTTGTACTGAAAGCGGTGAACCAGCTGTCGCTGCTGTATCCGGACAGCGAACGCTACCGTGCCACCGCCACCGTGCGGCTGGACTGGAACAAGCTGGTGACCGAGACCAAAACGTATATCCCGCTGGACGAGACCATACACGGGGTGATGAGCCGCGAGGAACTGCAGGCCATCATGAACCCGGACGACTACGCCGAGGGCGTGGTGGGCGAGACGGATAACACCGATGTGCCCATCTACGTGGACCTGAACGGCGACGGCGAACTGGAAGTGGTAAACTACGCGCGTTACCGCGATTTTTTGGTTTCCTATGTGCTGGACCAGGAGGAGAAGGACGGCCCGGAGATCGGCAGCATCTCGCTGGCCATCCTTATCAACGACACGCTGGGCAACGAGACGCAGCAGCTGCTGCGGGACAATATCTCCAAGGCCACCGGCATCGCCATTGAAAACGTGAACGTGCAGGGCTATCTGGTGCCGGGCACCGGCGAGCCGGAGACCCCGGGCACCAGCGACACCATCTTCGGCATCCCCATCTTCTTCCTGTACATCGCGGCCGGGGTGCTGGTGCTGCTGGTGGCGGTGCTCATCGTCATCTCGGTGCTGCGCAGCAAGGCCCGCAAAAAGCGCCTGGCCGAAGAGGCCGCCGCGCTGGCCGCCGAAGAGGAAGAGGCCGAGCGCATCCAGCGCGAGATAGAGGAGCGCAAGCTGCAGCTGAAGAACGCCGCCATGGGCGACCAAAGCGAGAACGCCATCAGCAATGAGGTGAAGGAGTTCGCGCGCAATAACCCGGAAATCACCGCCAACCTGTTGCGGAACTGGCTAAGGGAGGGAGAATAGATGCCCCCGGCACAAAAAAAGATTACCAACAAGATGCGGGCTGCGGCCGTCATCATCTCCCTGGGCACCGACGAGGCCGCCGAGGTCTACAAACACCTGCGTGAGGACGAGATAGAGCAGCTCTCGCTGGAAGTGGCCAAGATGGACACGCTGGCGCCGGAAGACCTGAAAGAGATCATGGACGATTTCTACGGGCTGTGCGTTACCCAAAAGGTGATAAACGAAGGCGGCGTGGACTACGCCCGCGACATTCTGGAAAAAGCCTTTGGCCCGCAGCAGGCGGCCTCGCTGATGGAGCGTGTGTCCAAAAGCCTGCGCACCAAGGCGTTCGACTTTGTGCGCAAGGCCGACTACAAAAACCTGCTGTCCATTTTGCAAAACGAGCACCCGCAGACCATCGCGCTCATCCTCTCATACACCACCTCCGAGCAGGCCAGCCAGATCATCGGCGAACTGCCGCCCGACATCCGCATCGACGTCATCGAGCGCATCGCCAACCTGGACCGCGCCAGCCCCGATGTGATCAACGTGGTGGAGCAGACGCTGGAGAAGAAGTTCGGCAACATCGTGTCGGTGGACCTGATGGAGCTGGGCGGCGTGCCCTATGTGGCTGAGATCATGAACAACGTGGACCGCGGCACGGAAAAGCAGATATTCGACGAGCTGGGCGTGAAAGACCCGGAGCTTGCCGAGAACATCCGCAAGCTGATGTTTGTGTTCGAGGACATCATCTACCTGGACGACATCTCCATCCAGCGTTTTTTGCGCGACGTGGATACCAAGGATCTGGCGGTGGCCCTGAAGGCGGGCAACGCCGAGGTGTCCCGCATCATCTTCCAAAATATGTCCAAGCGCTCGCAGGAGACCATCTCCAGCGATATAGAGTACCTGCACAACGTGCGTATGCGTGACGTGGAAGAGGCGCAGCAGCGCATTGTGGATACCATCCGCCGCCTGGAGGAGGAGGGCGAGTTGGTGATAAGCAAGGGTGGAAAGGATGAGGTGATTGCCTAGGATCTTGCGGACCGGCGGCGTCAACCTCGTGGATGACGTCGTCCGGATACAGGACGTCATCCCGACGCCCGCCAGGGCTGCAAGGCCCCCTGCGCCGGCCGACGGCGCCGACGGCGAGGGCC
>JBFXKS010000222.1:0-3389 GCA_050173515.1 Oscillospiraceae bacterium
GCTGTTCGACGACGAGAGCAACATCGTGCGCATCGACATGAGCGAATACATGGAGAAATTTTCGGTCAGCCGCCTCATCGGCGCGCCTCCCGGCTATGTGGGCTACGACGAGGGCGGCCAGCTGACCGAGGCCGTGCGCCGCAAGCCCTACAGCGTGGTGTTGTTCGATGAAATAGAAAAAGCGCATCCGGACGTCTTTAATGTTTTGCTGCAAGTGTTGGACGACGGAAGGATCACAGACAGTCAAGGGCGCACGGTGGACTTCAAGAACACCATCATCATCCTCACGTCCAACCTGGGCAGCGGCTATATCCTGGAGGGCATCGAGGACGGGCAGATCACCGAGGAGGCGCGCGAGGCGGTGGACGCCCTGCTGAAGGCCAGCTTCCGGCCCGAGTTTTTGAACCGGCTGGACGAAGTGATCACCTTCAAGCCGCTGGCGAAGGCGGAGATAGCCAAAGTGGTGGACCTGCTGCTGGTGGACCTGCAAAAGCGCCTGGCCGACCGCCAGCTGGCGCTGGTGGTGGACGAAGACGCCAAGATGCTCATCGTCGACGCGGGCTTCGACCCGGTGTACGGCGCGCGCCCGCTGAAGCGGTATATCCAAAGCAAGCTGGAAACGCTGGTGGCGCGGTTCATCATCGCGCAGAACCCGGGCCCCGGCACCGAGATACACGTGGGCGCCGAGGACGGCGCGCTGGTGCTGAAAAGCTAGAAGTGTAGCACCCAATATATTAATGTAAACCCGGGCCCCGGGGCAGGCAGCCTTCGGGGCCCGGGTTTTTGTCTTGCGGCGCAGGGGCCGCTCGGGTACAATGGCACTAGACGCAATGCCACGCCGGCCGGGAGGCCCGGCGGAGAAAGGGGGCTGCCCGATGCAAAAATGGAAGGACGCGGCGGTGCGCCTGTGGGCGTGGGGCGCCCGGCACGGCACGGGGCTGCTGCTGGCGGCGGCGGTGCTGCTGGTGGGCGGCGGCGCCCTGGCGGCACAGGGGCATGGCGCGCCGCCGCCGGCCCTTGCCTTGGAAGAACCGGCTGTGGCGGACGCCGGTGAGGCGGAGAGCTTGCCGATGGTGGAAGCCGCCACCTACCCGCTGGACACCCGCCTGACCGTGGTGCTGGACGCGGGCCACGGCGGGCACGACCCCGGTGCGGTGTCGGCCGACGGCAGCGAAAACGAGGCGGAGATCAACCAGATGATGGTGGATAAAGTGAGCGGGCTGCTGAAGGCGCACGAGGACACGGTGCGGGTGGTGCAGGCGGCGCAGCCGGGCACCTATGCCACCACGCTGGCGCGGGCCAACACGGCGGTGCGCCAGCAGGCCGCGCTGCTGCTGTCGCTGCACCTGAACGGGGATGTGAGCGCGAGCACGCGCGGCTTCCAGTGCTTCCCTGCGCCGCCGGGGCGGGTGTACCACGCCGAGAGCACCCGTTTCAGCGAGCTCTTGGTGGAGCAGGTGCGCCAAACGGGCATCCCCATCCTCGGCACCAGCGGCATCTACTACTGCTATTACAGCTGGCAGGGCAGCAAGGGCTACAGCAAAGAGATATTGGACGCCGGGGCGCCCGGCGCCCAGCAGCCGCGCACCGACGAGAGCTTTGGCGTGGTGGAGTTCGGCGGCTGCCCGGCGGTGCTGATAGAGCAGTGGCACATTACCAATGCAGACGACATGGCGCTATTCCACTCGGACGAAGGGCATGAAAAAATGGCCAGGTGTATCTATCTGGCCATCTGTGCATATTTGGAGATAGAGCCGGTGGAGCGCTAGGCTTGGCCCAGCGCCTGCCGCAGCAGGGCGTCCACCTCGCTTTTGGAAAGGCTGGCGAAGGGGCGGGGCGGCGGCGGGTCTTCGGCCACCGGCAGCAGGTCTTTGGCATAGTAGGAGACGCCTATGGGCCGGCCGAATTTATAGCCTGCGTGGGTCAAAAGCCCCTCGCGCCGAAAGCCCATCGCCTCGTGGAAGCGCACGCTGGCCATGTTTGGGCTGGCCAAAATGCCGTACAGCGCACGGTAGCCCTGCGCGGCCAGCAGGGCGATGAGCCCGGCGTAGAGCGCCCGGCCCATGCCGCCGCGCTGGCTGCCCTCGCGCACATAGATGGAGGCCGCCGCCGACCAGGCGTAGCCGCCGCGCTCGCTGAGCGGGCTGGCATAGCAGTAGCCCAGCACCTCGGCGCCCGCCTGGTACACCAACCACGGGAACTGGCCGTTATACCGCGCCATGCGCTGCGCCATGGCCGCCTCGGTGAGCACCACGGTCTCAAAGCTGGCGGTGGTGTGCGCCACATAGGGCTGGTAGATGGCGGTGATGGCCGGCACGTCCGCTGGGGTGGCCGGGCGGATGGGAAGCGATGGCATGGGGGTCCTCCGGTGCGTGCGTGAAAACGCGCGTTTTTTGTTGAGTGAATAAAGGCGGGGGCTATTCGCCCTTCACCAGCAGGGCCAGCTCGTCAAAATCGACAGTCTCCAGATAGCCCTGGCCCAGCGCCTTCACCCGCGCAACGGTGTAGCGCGTGTCCTCCCGGTTTTTGCCCAGGGCGATGTAGCGCAAAACGGTGTCGGGGTCCATGTGGTGTTTCAGCGGCAGGCCCAGCTTTTTCATCACGGCCCGTGTGCGGCGCAGCAGCGCGCGGCTCTCGATCATGGGCAGCATGCCCAGCGCCACGCACTCGCCGTGCAGCAGCGCGCCGCGGCCCGCGGCTTCAAGGCCGTAGCCGATGGTGTGGCCGAAGTTCAAAAGGCGGCGCGGCCCTTGGTCCAGCACGTCGCCCTCCACCAGATTCTTTTTGTATTGCAGCGCCAAAAACAGGATGCGTTCGAGGTTTTCGGCGATGTTGCCGGTCTCCAGCAGGCCAAAGAGGTCGCCGTCGCCCAGCAGCGCCACCTTCAGCGCTTCGGCCAGCCCGGCGGTGAAATGGCGCTGGGGCAGGCTTTTCAGCGCGTTTGGGTCGGCCACCACCAGGCGGGGATGGTGCAGCGTGCCCACGATGTTTTTCACGCCGTCCAGGTTCAGCGCCACCTTGCCGCCCAGGCAGGCGTCCATCTGCGCCGTGGTGGTGGTGGGGAACTGCAGCCACTCGATGCCGCGCATGTAGCCCGCGGCGGCATAGCCCGCCACGTCGCTCACCACGCCGCCGCCCAGCGCCACAATGGCGTCGTGCCGGTCGAACCCGGCCTGCAGCAGCTGCGAAAGCAGCGCCCGCCCGACCTCGGGCGTTTTGCTGGCCTCGCCCTGCGGGAAGATGAAACAGTGGCCCTGCGGGCACTGCCGCAGCATGGCATCCACCATTTTCCGGGGCACGCCGCTGTCACTCACCACCATCACCCGCCGGTTCAGGTGGGCCAGCTGCGCGGCGCGGGCCAGCGCGCCACGTTTGATGATCAGGTTGTA
>JBFXKS010000223.1:0-3363 GCA_050173515.1 Oscillospiraceae bacterium
ACCACATTAAAAATCAAATTTAATAACGACAAAAGTGCCAGCGGAAACTGGACTGCCACCATTCACAAGGCCACCAGCGGTGGGGTTGACAAATACCTGCAGCGCACTTCGTTTAGCGCCAAGCAAAAGTCCACTTCCACGGCGTCGGTAAAGCTGAAAAAAGGCACCTACTATCTCCAGCTGAACCCCGGATATTCCAATGTGCAAGATCTGCACTATAACTTCAAGCTGAACGCCACCATCCCGCTGAAGAGTTTCAAGCTGAGCAAGAGCAAGTTGAGCCTTGTGGTGGGCAAAACGGCCACGCTGGCGGTGAAGTCCTACAGCCCGGGGGACACCACCAGCAGCAAAAAGGCCAAGTGGACCTCCAGCAACACGGCGGTGGCCAGCGTGAGCAAAGGCAAGGTGAAGGCGAAGGGCGTGGGCACCACAGTCATCACCTGCACGGTAGCGGGTGTGAGCAAAAGCTGCACGGTGACCATCAAGCCGCCTACCCCGGTGAGCAAGGTGAGTATAAAGCCCAAAAAGGTGACGTTGGCAGTGGGGCAAAGCGTGGCGCTGAAGGCGACGGTGAGCCCCTCGAAGGCCACCAACAAAACGGTGAGCTGGAAGAGCAGCAAGAAGAGTGTGGCCACTGTGAGCAAGACCGGCGTGGTGAAAGCGGTGAAGGCCGGCAAGGCCACCATCACGGTGACGACAAAGGACGGGAAGTTCAAAGCGAAGTGTAAAATAACGGTGAAGTAGACGCATAAAAAAGCCGGAGGTGATGACGCCTCCGGCTTTTTGTAACATGGATGGGCCTATTTGCGCAAAGGAATCTCGCAGGTGCCGCCCGGGCGGCGGATGCTGTTGTTGGAGGGGTCCAGGCAGCCGGCGGTGAACTCGGGCGAGCAGGCCACGGTGTTCAAATCGAAGTCGATGGGCAACACTGGCTCTTTGGCTTTCCACAGCCCGTGCAGGTTGCAGTGCTCATACACCGAGATGATCTCATCCGGGCGGATCTGGAACAGGGCCTCGGGTGGGTCGCCAGGCTCCAGCTTGCAGTGGATGGCACCAAAGGTGGTCTCGATGCAGATCCACTCGATGTGGTGTTCTTCCAGCATGGGGTGCGGCGCACTGCCGATTTTCACAGAGACCTTACCGTCATCGCGCACGGTGACCACCGGCACGTGCTTTTCCTGCGCGGCGTCTTCGCTGTTGGCTTTCAGCAGGGTAAGGCCCTCGGTGGTGCAGTCCTGCCCGGCGGGGGTCATCTCCATCACAATACGGCCGCAGTCGTTGTTGCACTTGTAAAAATTCGTCATGGGTATCACTCCTTTATGATGGTGCGGACCGGCTTACGGGATACAAGTGCGGCCCACAGCTGCCAAATGGAAAGTGCAAAATCCTATGGGAACAGTATACTGCATTTGGCGCGGCAATGCAAAAAAATCTTGCCGAAAAGCCGGGCAAAGCAAACCGATGCCGGCGAAAATGAGGCGCTGGGAAGCGGCAAAAAATGTGGCTGGACGGCGCTTGCAATCAAAGAGGCTATCTGCTATAATAATCAAGCATTGCGGGGGAGATTTCCCGAGTGGCCAAAGGGGGCAGACTGTAAATCTGTTGGCAACGCCTTCGGTGGTTCGAATCCACCATCTCCCACCATCCAATGAATCGTCAAAAGGCGCCGTGGCATTGCCGTGGCGCCTTTTGGCAGCTAAAATACATGGCGGGTGTGGCGATGCAGCGGGTGCGGGCTTGGCTCGGTTTTCTCGATAATAAACAACAGGAAGCCGTTTTCTCAAGCATGAGGAGGCGGCTTCCCGCTTTTGTCGGGCCCGGCCTTGTGCCTGCAGCAATGCGTTGGCAGCCCGGCCGCGGGTGAGAACGTGGGGTTTTATGCCGCTGGTGCAGGGAGGAGCAAAGGCGGCAGGGCTTCTGGCATGGCCGGCTGGCTTTGCCGGCAAATGGTGCTAGGCCAGGCTGTCGAACTCCGCTTTGAGTGCGTCATACCGCGCCTTGAGCGTATCATACTGGGCCTGCAGGGCGGCGTGCTCGCCGGCATAGGCGCTTTGCAGGGCGCTGATCTGCCCGTTTACAGCCTCCATGCTGCCAACGACCGTGCTCATTTGGCCGGAGAGGCCGTCCAGTGCCGCGCGTTTTTCTTCATAGTCACTGGCCTTTTCATCCAGCGTGGCCGCCTGGCTGTCATACTGGGCTTTCAGGCCGTCGTACTCGTCCTGCAGGCGGCTGTGTTCGCCCAGCAAAGCCGCTTCGTCGCCCTGGTATTTGGCGGTGGCCGCGTCCATGCTGGCGATCAATGTGTCGATCTCGGCAGACACCGTTCCCATTTCGGCAGACAGCTGATTGCGCCGCTCGCTGTTGTTGGCGCCGGCCTGCCCGGGCGCGGGTGCGGCGGGGGCAGACGTAGTGGTGCCGGTATCACCGGTGTTGCCACCACCCGCGCCGCCGTTGCCAGCGCCCGCGTTCCCGCCGGGGGCGGTGGGGCCACCGGTATCGCCTGTGCTGACGGGGGTGTCGGTGCCGGCTGGTGTGCTTTCGCCGGCACCGGTGCCACCGCCAGTGCCGGAGGTGGGACGAGCCGCGCCGCTCTCGGGCACAAGGCCGCCGGCCATGCCGGGCGGTTCCGTTTCAAAGGGCGAGGGGACGACGCCAAAAGCCGCCAACGCGCCGTAGACGGCAACGGCAAGGGCGGCCAATATAAGCACCACGGAAATGGCGATAAGGATGCGTGAGAAAACAGTTTTTTTGCGTTTCTCTTTCATACGATACCCTCCCGCGGCCGCGGTGGCCGCTAGATATAGCCGTTCATGACGTCGTTCAGGGCCATCTCCCATTTTTCGCCCGGCGGGATGCTGCGCAGGGCCTCCTCGTATTTCAGCAGGCTGTCTGCACTCAAAGCGTCCAGCTGGGCGGGAGACATAATGCCCCCGCTGCGCCGGGCGATCTGGTAGAGGCGCTGGGTCTCCTCGGGCAGCGCGAAGTATTCGTCTATCTGGCCCAGCAGGTCCGCGCGGTCGTGCGTGAGGTGGCCGTCCAGTGTTTGGATGAGGTTGATGACATGGTCGCTGACCAAATGGCTGTCACAGCCGTCGGTCTCGTCGATGAGGGTCCTAATCTCCTGCAGCTTTTCGTTTTCGCTGCAGGGCTGGTAGAGGCCGGCCTGCCAGTCGTCCCACAGGCCGCTGCCGCGTTTCATCACGGCGGTGCGCACCCGCACAAAGTCTGGCTGCACCGCCCGCACCACCTTGGCGGTCTCGGTGGCGTTCTCGGCCGAAAGCGCCCGCCCGCCCACGCCGGGCATGAAGTACATGGAGAACTGGTTGCCCGCCGCCTTGATGTTCTGCCCGGCGGGGTTCTGCT
>JBFXKS010000224.1:0-3328 GCA_050173515.1 Oscillospiraceae bacterium
CTGGTGCACAGCGGCGACCCCAATTTGCAGCTGCCCGCCGGCATGCGCGATGGCCCCGCGCCGGGCGAGGCGCCGGTGAAAAGCCCGGCAGCGCCACTTGCGGCGCCCCAAATGCCGGCCCCGGCAAACGGCGCTGCCCCCAGGCGCCTGATGGACACCGTGGAGATACCCCGCCTGGCCATTGGCGCGGATGGCACAGTGTACCCCGGCGAAAAAAACGGCAAGAAGGTGCATTTCCTGCCCGGCCAGCGGCATGCGCCGGCGCCCTTGCCGCCGGACGACCCCAACCGCCTGTTGCCCAGCGACATGCGGGACTCGCCCCTGCCGCCCGACATGATGTAGCGGGGCTGGATCGAGCGAGAGAAATGTGCGGCACACAGGGATGCCGCTTCCCGGCCGGGAAGGCCAATGAAAGTGAGGCAGCAAGCGTGAAGATATTCAACACCATGTCCCGTGAGAAAGAGGACTTTATACCCATGCGCCCCGACGAGGTGCGCATCTATGTGTGCGGGCCCACCGTCTATAATTTCATCCACGTGGGCAACGCCCGGCCGCTGTGCGTGTTCGACACGCTGCGCCGCTATCTCACCTACAAGGACTATCGTGTGCTGTACGTCAGCAACGTCACCGACATCGACGACCGGCTGATCACGGCGGCCCACGAGCAGGACACCACCGTGAAAGCGCTGGCCACGCGGTATGAGGCCGAGTACCTGCAGGACGCCGACGGCCTGAACGTGCAGCGGCCCACGGTGATGCCCCGGGCCACCGAGCACATCGGCGACATCATCGCGATGATCGAGGAGATCATTGCCAACGGTTACGGCTATGTGGCCAAAAACGGCGACGTCTACTTCCGGGCGCTGAAATTTGAGGACTACGGCAAGCTGTCCCATCTGGTGCTGGACGAGCTGGAAAACAGCCGCGAGCTTTCCACCAGCCTGGAGGGCGGCCTGAAGGAGGACGGCGCCGACTTTGCCATCTGGAAGGCGGCCAAGCCGGGCGAACCCAGCTGGCCTTCGCCCTTTGGCCCGGGCCGCCCGGGCTGGCACATCGAGTGCAGCGCCATGGCGAAAAAGCACCTGGGCAACACCTTTGATATCCACGCCGGCGGGCAGGACCTGGTGTTCCCGCACCACGAGAACGAGATCGCGCAGAGCGAATGCGCCAACCACGCGGTGTTCGCGCGCTACTGGATGCACAACGGCTTTTTGAACATCGAAGACCGCAAGATGAGCAAGAGCCTCGGCAACTTTTTCACGGTGCGCCAGGTGGCCGAGCAAATGGGCTACGAGCCCATCCGTTATTTCATGCTCACCGCGCACTACCGCACCCCGCTCAATTTCACCATGGATATTTTAGAGCAGTGCAAAACCAGCTTGGAGCGGCTGTACACCTGCCGCGAGAACCTGGCCTTCGCCATAGAAAACGCGGACGACACCGGCGAAAACCGGCTGGCCGAAAAGGCCGAGGAGGCCCGGCTGCGCTTTGAGGAGCGCATGGACGACGACTTGAACACCGCCGACGCGCTGGCCGTGTTGTTCGATTTGGTGCGTGAGATCAACACGCTGGCGCAGGGCAGCTGCAGGCGGGCGCTGGTGGCCACCGCCGATGTGTTCGACGCGCTGTGCGGCGTGCTGGGCCTTTTGTACAACCGCAACGAAGAGGCCGTGCCGCCCGAGGTGCTGGCGCTGGTGGCCGAGCGCACCCAGGTGCGCGAAGCAAAAAACTGGGCGCGGGCCGACGAGATACGCGATGCGCTGGAGGGCATGGGCTACAGTGTGGAGGACACGCCCGCCGGCCCCAAAGTGGTGAAGAAATAGCCCATTTGCAGATAAAAACGGCCCGGCCTGGGTTCTCCAGGCCGGGCCGTTTTTGTTCGGTGGCTACTTCGGCATGGCGCGCACCACGCCCCGGGCAGAGTCCACGCTCACCAGCTGGCCGTCCTCCAGCTTGGTGGTGGCGCCAATGGCCCCCACCACCACGGGCTTGTCCAGCGTGAGGCCCACGATGGCGGCGTGGCTGTTCATGCCGCCGGCCTCGGTGATGATGGCCGAGGCCTGGCGCATGGCCTCCAGCATGTCGTTGCCGGTGGCGGTGGTCACCAGCACGTCGCCCGGCTTGAACTTCTCCTTCAGGCAAGCGGCGTCCTGCACCACGCACACGATGCCGGAGGCGTTGTGCTCGCTGATGCCCACCCCGCTCACCAGTGCGTCGCCGATGAGGTGGGCCTTCATCATGTTGGTGGTGCCCGAAACGCCCACCGGCAGCCCGGCCGTGATGATGACAAGGTCGCCGTCCCGCACAAAGCCGGCCGCCTGCGCCGCCGCCACCGAGCCTTCGATCAGCTCGTCGGTGCCGTGGGCGTAGGCCATGATGACCGGCGTGATGCCCCAGGAGAGGTTCAGCTGGCGGGCCACGACCTCGCCCATCACGCAGGCGATGATGGGTGTGGACGGGCGGTATTTGCACAGCAGGCGCGCGGTCTCGCCGCTGCGCGTCACGGTGATGATGGCGTCGGCGCCGGTGTCCATGGCGGTGGAACAGGTGGCGTGGGCCACCGCGGCGGTCACCGAGAGGTGGGTCTCGCTGGCCAGCAGCGCCTGGAACTGCTTTTGGTAGGAGATGTCGCTCTCGGTGCGCTCGGCGATGGCGGCCATGGTGCGCACCGCCTGCACCGGCCAGGCCCCGGCGGCCGTCTCGCCCGACAGCATGATGGCGGAGGTGCCGTCGTAGATGGCGTTGGCCACGTCGGTGATCTCGGCGCGCGTGGGCCGTGGGTTGGTAATCATGCTGTCCAGCATCTGGGTGGCGGTGATGGCCGGGCGGCCAGACAAATAGCACCGCTTGATGATGCTTTTTTGGATGATGGGGATCTCGGTGTAGTCTATCTCCACACCCATGTCGCCCCGTGCGATCATCACGCCGTTGGCGCTGGCCAAAATCTCGTCGATATTGGAGACACCCTCCTGGTTTTCGATCTTGGCGATGATCTTGATGTCCTCGCCGCCGTTTTCGTCCAGCAGCTCGCGAATGTCCCGCACGTCGCGGGCAGAGCGCGTGAAGGAGGCGGCGATGAAGTCGAATCCGTGCTGGATGCCGAAGCGGATGTCGGCCTTGTCCTGCGCGGAGAGGTAGGGCATAGAGAGGTGGATGCCCGGCACGTTCACGCCCTTGTGGTTCGACAACACGCCGTTGTTCAGCACCTGGCACACGATGTCCTCACCGCGTATCTCGTACACGGCCATCTCCACCGTGCCGTCGTCTATCAGCTCGCGGCTGCCCACCGAGACGTCCTGCGAGAGGGCCTTGAAGGTGATGCTGGCCA
>JBFXKS010000225.1:0-3298 GCA_050173515.1 Oscillospiraceae bacterium
CGGCGGCGAGGTGCCGGTGCTGGTGGGCACGGGGCGCTACCCCACGCTGCACACCATCCAAATGAGCCAGTTTGCCGAGAAACACGGCGCCGACGGCGTGATGGTGATCTTGCCCTACTACCTGACCCCCTACAAAGACGCCGTGATGCAGCATTTCCGCGATTTGCGCGCCGCCATCGGCATCGACATCATGATCTACAACAACCCCTGGTTCACCGGGTATGAGATGACCCACAACGAGATCCAGGAGCTGGTGGAGGACGGCACCATCCAGTCCATCAAGGCGGCCCACGGCAACCCCGACCGCGTGCACGAGCTGAAGTTTTTCTGCGGCGACAAGCTGGACGTCTTCTACGGGCACGACTACGCCGCCATGGAGGCCATTCTGGCAGGCGCCGACGGCTGGCTGAGCGGGTTCCCGGCCATTCTGCCCCGGCAGTGCCGTGCCATTTTGGACGCCGGCAAGGCCAAAGATGTGGACGCGTGCATCGCGGCCCAGTACAACATCCAGCCCTACATCGATTTCTTCTTCAACGACAAGGTGGACGGCAAGCCGCACTGGCAGGAGGTGTGCAAGTACACCTTGCAGGCGCAGGGCCTGAACGTGGGCAAGCCGCGCCGCCCGCTGCGTGAGCTGGACGCCGCCAGCAAAAAGAAAGTGGACAAACTGCTGGCCGACATGAAATAGGCTCCTCTGCCCAAAGCACACGATTTGGCGCAGGGCCACCGGTGTTTTATGCCGGTGGCCCTGCGCTTTTTGCGGGTGCTTGACTTTCTTCGCCCGGCGTGCTAGAATCTAGTGAAATCAAGGCAGCCCGCCGGGGCTTTTGAATTGTGTAGTAGGCCTGCGTTACACAAACGCAGGCCTGCTTTTTTGTTTTTCAGGAGGTTTTTTACCATGCGTTTAGAAAGTTCGGCCCGTCTGTTTTCCAAATACCCCATGAACATGGGCATCCAGGGCGCGGCGCTGGCCACCGCGCTGGGCCCCATCTTCAGCGTGTTGATTTTGCTGCCGCATTTTTTGCGCAAGAAAGGGCAGCTGTATTTTGTGCGTGGCAAAACACAGGCGAAGGAGGCCGGGCGCATCTTCACGCTGGGCTTCCCCTCATTCATCATGGAGTTCACCATCGGCATCATCACCTTTGTGTACAACCGCGCCATCATCCACAACGGCTACGGCTGATGTGCGTTTTTGCCGTATTCAGGGAAATCATGTTTTCATTGGCAATCTCTTGCGCCGTTAACGGGCTAAGCAGGTACGACAAGGACGTGGTGAAGGCCCGTGCGGATGCAAATCAGGTGCTGGGCGAAATTCCCGGCGCCATCAGCCTGCACAATTTCCATTACGACAAGGCCCACAATTACTTCCGCTTTGATGTGATCGTGGATTTCAGCGTGCGGGATTTTTCCGCTTTCCAAAAACAGCTGACGGCGGCCCTACAACACAAATACCCCGGCGCGGGCGCCGAAATCAACGTGGACCTGGACTATTGTTCGACACAAGCTGGTGTGCCGTTGAAAGCGTGCGCTACTGCGGAATGGCAATGTCTCTTTGGTTGAATGCTTTTTGCAGTTCACGGCGCGAAGGAACCTCTATTTTTGCAAGGATACGGCGAGATGGGCCTGGCCGCCTATCTCATCATCGGCTATGTGATGCTCATCATCCTCACCGTGTTTTTGGGCCTGGCCGAGGGCCTGCAGCCGGTGTTCAGCACCTTTTGCGGCACGGGCGAAGTGCAGCGCAGCCGCGCGCTGCTGCGCTTTTCGCTGCGGGTGGTCTTGGGCGTTGGGGTGCTGTGCTATGTGCTCATCCTATTTTTTGCGCGCGGGTTCATCGGCATCTTCACGCCGGGCGACGCCGAGCTGCAGGCCTTCACCTACCAAAAGAGCCTTTGGTATTTCTCCGGCTTTTTCCTGGCGGGCGTCAACATCCTGATGATCTCGTTCTGGCAGTCCAACAGGCAGGCCGGCCGGGCGCTGCCGGTGTCCCTGCTGCGCAGCGTGGTGCTGCCGCCGCTGCTCATCCTTGTGTTGCCGGCGGTGTTCGGCGCCGGGGCCATCTGGCTGTGCCACTCGCTGAGCGAGGCGGCCACCGCTGCCGTGGTTTTGGTGATGAGCGGCCCGAGGCGTGGGCCTGCCCGCCTTAAAAAAGCACGCACGAAGGCCGGGGCCGGCCAATTTTAAAATATCTGGACAACGCACCTTTTACGGTATACAATGGGTGAGTATGCGGCGGATGGCTGCCGCATTGGCGCATGTATGCGCCATGGGTGCGCGGCGGGGTTCAATGCGTGCCCTTGGGGGAAAGGGGAATGCGGGATGCTCTCAGCCATTGTTTTGCCTATTGTCAAGGTATTTTTGCTCATTGGGCTCGGGGTGCTGCTGGCCAAGCTGCGCATTGTGGACGACGTTTTGCAAAGCGGGTTGTCGCGGCTGGTGGTGCAGGTCTTCTCGCCGTTCATGGCGCTGGCCGCCGCCGGGCAAGAGCTCACCAGCGCCATGTCCATGGGCCTGATACAGGTGGCCATCATCACCCTGGCGTATTACCTGGTCTCCATCGGCGCCGGGCGGCTCATCGCCGGGCGGCTGAAGCTGGACGGCGACCACAAGCGGGCCTTCTCGGTATCGGTGGTGTTCACCAACAGCCTGTTTCTGGGCCTGCCGGTGGCGGTGGAGCTGTTTGGCTCTGAAGGCATGCTGTACATGATGATCTTCAATATTTTCTACCGCCTGTTTTTGTTCACCTACGGCACGGCCACCCTGGGCAACGAAAAGACCAGCGTGATCAAAACACTGCTGCACCCGGCGGCCATCGCCACCTATGTTTCGCTCATCGTGCTGTTTTCGCCCTGGCGCTTCCCCGCCTTTTTGCAGCAGACCTTCGACTCGCTGAGCGCCTGCCTCACGCCCATCGCCCTCATCATGGTGGGGCACTCCATCTCCAAGCTGAACATCAAGCAGATCTTCATAGACAAATACGCCTATCTGGTCTCCTTTTTACGGCTGCTGGTGTTCCCGCTGCTCACGCTGCTGGTGCTGTGGCTGCTGGGCGTGCCCTACACCGTGGGCGCCAGCTGTATCATCGGCATCGCGGCCCCGGTGGCGGCGCTCATCCTCAGCTTTTCCGTGCAATACGACACCGCGCCCCAGTTCGTCTCGCGCTGTGTGGTGCAAAGCACGCTGTTCATGGTGGTCACCCTGCCGCTGATGCTGTTTTTGTGCGGGCTGCTGCTGCCACAGTGAGCCGGCCGTGAACGAGACCTGCGCCGACAGCAAAGCCCCCCTTTGCCCTTGGGCA
>JBFXKS010000226.1:0-3291 GCA_050173515.1 Oscillospiraceae bacterium
GAGGCGGCCAATATGTGGCCGCCTCTGCATTTTTGTCTGTTCACACCTACCACTCGATGTCCTCCACCGGGGTGGGCGCGGCGTACAGGCGCACGTCGGCCACCTGCCCGTTTTTGAAGGAGAGCACGCGGTCGCCCATGGGGGTGATCTGGCTGTTGTGGGTGATGAGCACCACCGTTATGCCCTGCTGGCGGCAGGTGCGGTGCAACAGCGCCAAAATCTTTTTGCCGGTCACATAGTCCAGCGCGCCGGTGGGCTCGTCGCACAGCAGCAGCTTGGGGTTTTTGGCCACCGCGCGCGCAATGGCCACCCGCTGCTGCTCGCCGCCGGAAAGCTGGCTGGGGAAGTTGTTGGTGCGGCTGGCCAGGCCTACCTGCTCCAGCACCTGGGCGGGGTCCAGCGCATTTTCGCGTATCTGGGTGGCCAGCTCCACGTTTTCCAGCGCCGTCAGGTTGGCCACCAGGTTGTAGAACTGAAACACGAAGCCGATGTCGTTGCGGCGGTACTCGGTGAGCTGCTTTTGGCTGTAGGCGCTTATCTCCTGCCCGTCCACCCACAGCTTGCCGGCGGTGCAGGTGTCCATGCCGCCAATCAGGTTCAGCACGGTGGTTTTGCCCGCGCCCGAGGCGCCCACCACAATGGCGAACTCGCCTTTTTCAATGGTGAAGCTGATGTCGTCCAGCGCCACCAGGGGCACTTCGCCCGTGTTGTAAGCTTTGGTCACGTTTTGAAGTTCGATAAATGCCATCGGAGGGCCCCCGGAAAAATGATGATTTATTCGGGAAAAATACCGAAATTAATCAGAGTTAAAAGCCGTGTTAAATACTTTCAAATTCGTCAGAATATTGTCTAATTCATCTTTTGTTCGTTATTTTATTGTTTGTTCCTGTGTAAAACCGCACGGCGATCACGGGGCTTCTGCGCCCGGCTTTTTCCCGGTGGCAATGTCCTGATAATCGGCCACGGTGCAGCCCAGCTCCTGCACAAAGGCGGTCACTTTTTCTTTGGCGCTGCTACCACCGGCGCTGGCCATGCGCAGCTCCACGGCACTGCCCTTGGGCAGCGCGCGCAAAATGTTGTTCACCGGCGGCGCGGGGTGGCTGGCCCAGATGGGGCCCATGACGATGAAGCGCTCATAGGCGGAAAAGTCCACCTCGATGGGCTGCACCTTGCCCGAGGCTTGGCGCAAGGCGCCCGGGCAGCGCAAAAACGTGCCCACCAGCGAAGGACGCTTTTGGTCCAGCACCTCATAGAGGTCGGCACCCTCGGCCTCGGCCAGCTGGCGGGCCAGCTGGCGCGTGGCGCCGTTGTACGAGTAAAAGATCACCAGTGTTTTCACAAATACTTCCCCCTTTCATCTTGCGGGCAACACGCTTGCCCCTGTATGTGTTCGCCCAAGGATAAAAGCAGGCCACCCACCACCGGAAAGGCGGCGGGTGGCTCGCGTTTTCACATCAGCAGCCGCAGGCCTCGGCGGCTATCTCGTCTTCCGACAGCAGGCGGATCCCTTTGGCACCCAGCAGGCTTTCGGCCTGCCGGGGTTTGTCCACCCGGAAGATGATGATGGCGTTTTGGCCCACGCGCCGCACAAAGGAGTACAGGTACTCGATGGACACGTCGCCCTCGCGCAGGGTGGCCAGCGCGCCGGCCAGCCCGCCGGGCGCGTCCGGCACGGCCACGGCCAGCACATCGGTGAGGCTGGCGGTGTAGCCGTGCTGCCGCACCAGGGCCAGCGTGCGCTCGTTGTCGCTCACGATGGCGCGCAGAATGCCAAAGTCCGTGGTGTCGGCGATGGACAGGGCGATGAGGTCGATATCGTTCTGGCCCAAAAGCTGGGTGAATGCCTCCAGCGCGCCGGGCCGGTTTTCAAGAAACACAGAGATTTGTTTTACAGACATGGTAGGCCTCCTTAAAAGTGTTTGAAAAAAGGTTTAAAGGATGGCGCAAACAGAAAAGAGGCGGGGGTCGCCGGCGGGCTATTGGGGGTCACCCGCGGGCGGTGGGGCGTTCTCGCCGGCGGCAGGGGGCGCCGGGGGTTCCGGCGGTGCTGCGGGTTCTGCCACGGTGGGCGGCACGGGCAGCTCTGGCGGCAGCTGCATCGGCGGCCGTGGCGCTTCCGGCGCTGCGGGGGCCGGCGTGTAAGCCGGCGGTGGCGGTTCCTGCGCCGCCGGGGCCTCGGGGCCCGGTGTGTAAGCCGGTGGCGGCTGGGGCTGGCCGTAAGGCGGCTGCCCATAGCCATAAGGCGGCGGCTGGGTGCCATAGGGCTGGCCATAGGCGCCCGGATGGTTGTACGGCGGCTGGCCATAGCCCGGATGACCATAAGGCGGCTGCCCGTAGGGTGGCACCCCATGGTGTGGCGGGTAGCCATAGCCGGGCGGGGGCGGCAGCACCGGGTGCTTGCGCCACAGCGGCAGCTGCCCGGAGACCTCCAGGTAGAAGGCGGCCTCTGAAATGCACACATAGGGCGACACCCACAGCATGCCGATGCCGCAGAACCACACCGCCAGCAACATCCAGCCGATGAAGCTGATCTGCAGGCAGAACAGCCGGCCTTTGTTGCCGTGCATCATCGCCTTGGAGGTGCGCAGCGCCTGCATCACGCCGATGTTCGGGTCCTGGCTCATCAGGTAGGGCGCCATGGCATAGCGCAGCTGCGCCACCTGCACCAGAATGATCGCCGGGATGCCCAACAACAGCAACACCAGCTCCAGCACAGCGGCCACATCATATGGGATATAGACAAACTGCTGCACCACAAGGTACACGGCATAGGGCGCCCAGAAAACCAGGCCCCACAGCCACACAAAAAACGTGGTGGCCAGCCGCAGCAGCAGCGCCTTGCCAAAGATGTGGAAGCGGAAGAACAGCGTGCCGATGCGCGGCGGCTCGGTGCCCAGCATCAGGCGCATGCCATACTGGCACAGCCCCAGCTGCACGGCGCCGCCCAACACGAAACACACCACCACATAGCCGATGACCACGACGAGCATGATGCCTGCCACCGCCGCGAAAACAGCCTCAAGGTCCGGCAAGGCGTAGCTGCGGTAAATGGCGTCAAGCTCGGCTGAAGAGGTCGTGGAAGAGGTGCCCGTGTCGGAAAAAAGGAACGAAAAAGAGACCCTGCCCGCCCCCAACAGGCCGGCCACCAGCACGGTGAAGAGGGAAACGGCCCAGTGGCCAGACAGCGAACGGCGTGCCACCGCCCGGAATTCCGAAGCCCGCATGTGCACAGCGAACACCTCCTGCATCTTTTTTTACAGTATAACACGAACGGCGGCCCTTTGCGCAAAA
>JBFXKS010000227.1:0-3288 GCA_050173515.1 Oscillospiraceae bacterium
TGCTCTTCCGATCTCGCTGGCGCCCATGGTGGTCAGCAGGTCCTCTATCTGCTCGCTGGCCTTGAAGTACAGCACGTTCACGCCGTTGCGCACGGTCAGCTTGGGGGTGAAGCCCTGCTCTGCCAAAAGGGCCTCAAAGTCACGCATCAGCGGGTAGCGGCTGGAGACGAACTCCAGCGCATAGCGCTTGGCCGGGTCCACAATAACGCCGCAGCACAGGAAGGCGGCCGCCACGAAAGCGGCAAAGCAGCCGTGGCAATTGATGTTTTCGCGCCGGATGCGCAGCGAGGTCTCCTCGCCGGTGTGCGAAAAGAGCGCCAGCATCTTTTCCACTTCGTAGGGCTCCCCGATTTTAAACTCGTAGATGCGCGAGGGGCGGGCCTTCACATACACCTTTCCCGCAATGCCGCTTTGCGCAAACAGGCTTTTGGCCCACTGCGCGATAAAGGCGTTCTCGGTGTGCAGCACCAGGCCCCGGGCGTCGAAGTATTTGCCAAAGCAGGCGATGCCATAGCAGGCTGCCGTGATGCAGCAGGGCCCCTGCGGGTGGCTCGCCGTGATCTCTTTTTTCACTTTTTGTGAAAAGCTCATTTTTTGCATTTGGCTTTTTGTCAGGCGGGGCCTGCGCCCACCACCCGGAACTCCTTTTCCAGCGTGATGCCCGTTTTGGCGTGCACGGTGTTTACGATGTGGTCCACCAGCGCCAGCACGTCGCCGCTGGTGGCGCCACCCATGTTCACAATGAACCCGCAGTGCTTTTCGCTCACGGCCGCGCCGCCCACCCGGTAGCCGCGCAGGCCGCACTGCTCTATCAACGCACCGGCAAACGCGCCGGGCGGCCGCTTGAAAGCGCTGCCGGCACTGGGCTTGTCCAGCGGCTGTTTCTCAGCGCGGCGGCGCAATATCTCATCCATATGGGCACGGATGTCATTGCGATTGCCCGGCGCAAGCGCGAAGCGGGCCGAGAGCACGACCCACGGCCGCGTTTGCAAAACAGAGTGCCGGTAGTTCAGCTCAAGGCCCTCCGCGTCAAGCGGGCAGATGCGCAGGGCATCGTCCAGCACGCTGGCCTCTTTCAGCACGTCCCGCACCTCGCCGCCAAAGGCGCCCGCATTCATGTAAACGGCGCCGCCCACGCTGCCCGGGATGCCGCAGGCAAACTCCATGCCGGCCAGCCCGGCCGCGCAGGCTGCCTCGCACACAGCGGTCAGGTCGGCGCCGGCCCCGGCCACGACTTCGTTCTCCTGCACCGTGATGGCATCCAGGCCCTCGGTGCACAAGATGAGCCCCGGATAGCCACCATCTTCAAACAGGATGTTGGAGCCTTTCCCGAGCACCAGAAAGGGCAGGCCGGTGTTGCGCACGGTGGCCACGGCCTCAAAAAACTGCCGGGCCGTATTGGGTGTGGCAAAAATGGCGGCAGGCCCGCCGATGCGAAACGTGGTGTGGTTTTTCAGCGGTTCGCGCAGGGCCGTTGGTATCTGCAAGCGCTCCAGCGCGCGGGCGGTGTGTTCAACAGGGGTCATGGGGGTTCCTTCCGTGGGGCGTTTTCGGCTCAAACCTCGTCGATGGACTTCGATTCAAGGCCCGGAACGAGGTCGTTCTCAAGGCCCATCTTGCTCAGCAGCTCCTGCGCTGCGTTGTAGCCCATGGCCTTCTGCCGGTTGCTGATGGCCGCGATCTCCAAAATAATGGCCAGGTTGCGCCCCGGCATCACCGGGATCACCAACAGGGGTATCTTGTTGCCCATGATGTCCATGGTGTTGCTCTCAAGGCCGGTGCGGTTGTAGTTCTTGTGCTTGTCCCACGGCTCCAGCTCCACCACAAGGTCCACTTTTTCCGTGTTTTTCACCGCGCCGGTGCCAAAGATGCGCGCGACGTTGATGATGCCGATGCCGCGCAGCTCGATGAAATGGCGGATATTGTCCGGCGCCTGGCCGATGACGGTGCGGTCGGACACGCGGCGCAGCTCCACGGCGTCGTCCGCGATCAGGCGGTGCCCGCGCTTCAGCAGCTCCACCGCCGCCTCGCTTTTGCCCACGCCTGATTCGCCCAAAATCAAAATGCCTTCGCCATACACCTCCACCAGCACGCCGTGGCGCGTCACGCGCGGGGCCAGCTCTACGCTCAGCATGGAGATGAGCGTGTTCATGAAGGCGGAAGAGGCCTGCGGCGTGGCCAGCACCGGCACGTTGTACTCCTGCGCAAACTCCACCACCTCTTCAAAAGGTTCTAGCCCGCGGGTGATGACCACGGTGGGCGGGCGCAGCTCGAACAGCTGGCGGGTGCGGTTGCGGCGCTCTTCCAGCGGAAGGTTCGACAGATAGGCCATCTCTGCATTGCCCAAGATCTGTACGCGGTTTGGCTCGAAATATTCTACATAGCCGGTCAACAGCAGGCCCGGGCGGTTCACATCCGAGGTTTCGATGAGGATGTCCTCAAGGTCTGTTGGGGAGGAGATGATCTGCAGCCCTAGCTTTTCTGCGATTTTTGCCAATGATACCGAAAACTTGACCATCCAAAGCCACCTTCCTGCCGCGGCGCGGCATGTTCAAGCGCAGTGTTTCGTTCAATCTCGATCCAGATAATTATAACCTATTTTTGCCATTATTACAATGCGCCAGGCCGTTTGTGCCATGCCGTAAATACCCATGCCATGGCCTCAGCGTTCTCGTTTGATTCGCCCACGTTTTGTGCTATACTGGGTGGGAAAAGCACCGCAATAACGCAAAGGCAATGGGGTGGAACATGGAACTGGAACAGGCGAAAAAGCGTGCAGCTGCCCTGCGCACCCAAATAGAACACAACGCCCGGCTTTATTACGACGCAGACAAGCCGGCGCTTTCCGATTTTGAATACGACCAGCTGATGCAAGAGCTGAAGCAGCTGGAGGCAGAGTTTCCGGCGCTTGTCACACCGGCCTCGCCCACCCAGCGGGTGCTGGGCACGCCCTCGGGGCGCTTTGCCAAGGTGACGCACGTAGTGAAGATGGACAGCCTGCAGGACGCCTTCGGCATGGAGGAGATATTCGACTTTGACCGCCGCATTCGCCAGGAGTTCCCCGAGGTGGCCTATGTGACGGAGGCCAAGATAGACGGGCTGTCTGTGAGCCTGGAGTACCGCGACGGCCGCTTTGTGCGTGGCTCCACCCGGGGCGACGGCCTTGTGGGAGAGGACGTCACCGCGAACCTGGCCACCGTTGCCGACCTGCCCAAATCGTTGCCGAACGCGCCCGCATTGTTGGAGGTGCGCGGCGAGGTGTATATGCCGAAGGAGGCGTTCTACCGC
>JBFXKS010000228.1:0-3264 GCA_050173515.1 Oscillospiraceae bacterium
TTAAGTATTTATCTAAATAATAGAACAATAATGCAGGAATGGTCAGTCTGCAGGATTTCAAAAAAAAACTTCACTAATTTAGTTGAATAAATTAGTGAAGTGTGCTACAATGAACTCTGGAAAAAGCCCTGTTTGAAGGGCAGGAATAATTTTTGGGAGAACATCATGGATTTTGAGATGCCAAAGTTGAGACGCGACGAAAAGCTGGCACTTGGCCTGCGCGCTTTGTATGAGGCAGCGGGCTATGGGCTTTACCGCATGGGCAGCTTCGAGGAATACGACCTGTATATGCAGAACAAGCCCTTTTTGATGGGCGAGGAGATCATCACTTTCACGGCGGCGGACGGCCGGCTGATGGCCCTGCGCCCGGATGTGACGCTGTCGATCGTGAAGAACACGCCGCCCGGCGCAAAAAGGAAAGTGTGCTACAACGAAAATGTCTTTCGGCGCGAAAAGAACAGCGGGGAATATCGGGAGATCAGCCAGATGGGGCTGGAGTACATCGGCGGGCGGCGCAAGGCCGCCGAGCAGGAAGTGCTGCGGCTGGCCACCCAAAGCATTGAGGCCATGGGCGGTGGCGTGTTGGACATCTCCCACATGGCGGTGGTGCAGGCGCTTTTGCAGCCGATCAAGCAGCAAGCGGTGCGCGCCGATGCGATGGCCGCGCTGCGGGACAAAAGCCCGCACCGCATGCGCGAGTTGCTGCAGCGTGCCGGGTTGAAACCATCTGTGGGCGAAAAGATGGTGGCGCTGATGGAGCTGGCCGGGCCGTGGCAAACGGCGCTGCCTGCCGCAAGGGCCCAGCTGCCACAGCGCGGCCGCGCACAAAAGGCGCTGGATGAAATAGAAGCTCTGTGTGTGGCGCTCGAGGCGCCCGGCATGCAGACACAGTTGCGGCTGGACTTTTCCATCGCAAACGATGTAAACTATTACAATGGGCTTATTTTTCAGGGTTTTGTGCATGGCGTGCCCGGCGTTGTGCTCAGTGGTGGCCGCTACGACCTGTTGCTTCAAAGGCTAGAAAAACCACAGGGAGCTGTGGGTTTTGCCGTTTACCTGAACGCGCTGGAGATGGGTGGCGCAAGTGCAAAGGCAAGCGCGCCAGCGTGCCAATGGCTGAACGTGGCGCTGCCCAAAGGCCGCCTGGGCGAGCAGGTGTACGGCCTGTTCGAGAAGGCGGGGCTCTCGGCCGGGCTTGCGCTGAACGAGGGGCGCAAACTGGTGTTTGAAGACACGAAAAACCGCCTGCGCTTCTTTTTGGTGAAGCCGTCGGACGTGGCCATTTATGTGGAGCGCGGCGCGGCCGACATCGGCGTGGTGGGGCGTGATGTGCTGCTGGAGAGCGAAGCGGACGTGATGGAACTGCTGGACCTGGAACTGGGCAAGTGCCGCATGGCGGTGGCCGGGCAGCGTGGGTCCACCGAAGACCTCACCCGGCCCCTGCGCGTGGCCACAAAATACCCGGCCGTCACACGGGCCTACTATGCGGCAAAAAGCCGCCCGGTTGAAATCATCAAGCTGCACGGGTCTATCGAGCTGGCGCCACTTTTGGGCCTGTCGGATGTGATCGTGGATATTGTGGAGACAGGCACGACGCTGAAAGAGAATGACTTGGAAGTTATCACTGAAATATTGAATATATCTGCAAGGTTGATTGTGAATAGAGCGTCATTTCGGTTCAAAGAAGAGGCCGTGGCAACATTGCAGGAAAGGCTGAGTGAAGTGGTATGATCGACATTTTGAATGGCAGAGATGTGACGGCAGATGCTGTTTTGCTGGCGCGCGCAGATGAAGTGCCGGATGTGACGCGCGACGTGGCCGAGATTTTGGAGCAGGTGCGCCAAAAAGGCGATGCCGCCTTGGCCGAATACACCCGAAAGTTTGACGGCGTGTCGATTGAAAATCTGAAAGTGAGCGGAGAAGAGGTCGAAGCGGCGCTGGCAGAAGTGGACGGCGCTTTCATGGATATACTGCGCCAAGCCGCAGAAAACATTCGGGATTTCCACCAGCGCCAGGTGCGCCAAGGCTTTGTGGTGGCCGAGCGCCCCGGGGTCGTGATGGGACAAAAAATACGTCCGATCGAAAGAGTTGGCGTCTATGTCCCCGGAGGGACCGCGGCATACCCCAGCACGGTGCTCATGGATGCCATTCCGGCGAAAGTGGCCGGCGTGGAAAAAATCGTGATGGTGACGCCGCCGGGCAAGGACGGCCGTGTGGATGCGGGCATCTTGGCGGCAGCCCACATTGCGGGCGTTGGCGAGATATACAAGGTGGGCGGCGCACAGGCCATCGCGGCGCTGGCTTACGGAACAGCCACCGTGCCCAAAGTCGATAAGATCGTTGGTCCTGGCAACTTGTATGTCGCCACAGCGAAGAAAATGCTATACGGAGCGGTGGACATCGACATGATAGCCGGGCCCAGTGATGTGCTGGTGGTGGCCGATGAGACCGCAAAGCCTGCCCAAATAGCGGCCGACATGTTGGCACAGGCAGAGCACGATGCCAATGCGGCGGCCGTGCTGGTGACCACCAGCGCGGCACTGGCAGAGGCGGTGGATAAAGAGCTGGAAAGGCAGCTGCCCCTTTTGCCGCGCGAGCAGATCGCCCGGGCGTCCATACAGAAAAACGGGCGCATCATCGTTGTGGAGACGATCGATTCCGCACTGGAAATGGCGAATGCTTTGGCGCCGGAACATCTGGAGCTCTGCGTGGAAGATCCGTTTTCCCTTCTACCACAGGTGAAGAATGCGGGCAGTATCTTCTTAGGGCACAACACGCCGGAGGCCTTGGGCGATTACTTTGCCGGGCCCAACCACACGCTGCCAACAGGCGGTACGGCGCGGTTTTACTCGCCGCTCTCAGTGGATGATTTCATCAAAAAGAGCAGCTATCTGTATTATTCCAAGGCCGCGCTTGCCGAAGTGAGTGACAAGGTGATCGGCTTTGCAAAAAAAGAAGGATTGGATGCCCACGCGCGAAGCGTTGAAATACGAAAGAATGAGTAACTGGGCATAAAAAACAATAAAATGAATTAATTGGTGACAAATATGTCGAAATACTTGGATTCCAAACTATCTAACTTGCAGGCGTACACCCCGGGCGAGCAGCCACGTGAGCAGATATTGATCAAGCTGAACACCAATGAATGCCCTTTTCCGCCGTCGCCAAAGCTGAAGGCTGCGGTGGCCGCTGAGATGGACCGGCTGAACCTGTATCCTGACCCAACAGGCAAGGCGCTGGTGGACGCTTTTGCCCAGACAAGAT
>JBFXKS010000229.1:0-3236 GCA_050173515.1 Oscillospiraceae bacterium
TTCCAGATGGGCACCATGCTGTTCAGCACGCTCTGCTCCACCACGTCTTCATATTCGTCTTCGCTGCCCAGCTTCTTGCGGGTTTTGGTCATGTTCATCTTGATGGGATAGCGGATGTAGTCGGAGTATTTTTTTACCAGCTGCTCCAGGCGATATTCCTCCAAAAACTCGCTGTAGCGCTCGTCCTCGGCGTCGTCCTTCATCACCAGAATGATGTCGGTGCCCACGGTGTCGCGCTCGGCCTTGGTGATGGTGTAGCCCTCGGCGCCGCGGCTCTCCCACTTCCATGCCTCGTCTGCGCCAAAAGCGCGGCTGATGACGGTGAGCTTTTTGGCCACCATGAAGGCGGAGTAAAAGCCCACGCCGAACTGGCCGATGATGTCGATGTCCTCGGCGGCGGCGTTCTCGCGGCGGAAGTTCAGGCTGCCGCTGCTGGCAATGACGCCAAGGTTGCCCTCCAGCTCGGCCTTGTCCATGCCCACGCCGTTGTCGCTCACGGTCAGGGTGCGCATCTCCTTGTCGGGAATCAGCCGGATCTCAAAATCTTCCCGCGCCATGCCCACGCTGTCGTCGGTCAGCGAGAGGAAATACAGCTTGTCGATGGCGTCGGACGCGTTGCTGATGAGCTCGCGCAAAAATATCTCTTTGTGGGTGTAGATGCTGTTGATCATCAGGTCCAACAGCCGTTTCGATTCTGCCTTGAACTGTCGCATGGGAAACGCAGGCCTCCTGTTAAATGAAATTAGCAATCTACAATAGAGAGTGCTAATATCAAGTTTACACCTTTTTTGCGCCCAATGCAAGGCCCCGGGCAAAAAAAGAGATGAGGCGCCGGCCTCATCCCATATAGCGCTGCATTTTTTGCAGCACGTCGTCCAGTTCTATCGGTTTTCCCACGTGGTCGTCCATGCCGGCGTCCAGGCATTTCTCTATGTCCTCGCGGAACACGTTGGCGGTCATGGCGATGATGGGGATGGTTTTGGCGCCCAGTGCGCCGCTGGCGCGGATGCAGCGCGTGGCCTCATACCCATCCATCTCCGGCATGTGGATGTCCATGAAGATCATGTCGTAGGCGGTGGGGTCGGCCTTGAAGGCCTCGCAGGCCAGCAGGCCGTTCTCGGCGCTGTCGATGGCCACGCCGGTCTCCTCCAGCAGGGTGATGAGGATCTCTCGGTTGATCTCGATGTCCTCGGCCAGCAGGATGCGCTTGCCGGCGAAATGGCCCGCATAGCTTTGTACCTGCGGTTCGGCCTCGGCCTCGGTGGCCTCTTCCAGCGCGGCCTGCTCCTCGTCGCCAATGGTCACCGGCACGGTGAAGCCAAAGGTGGCGCCCTGCCCCAGCTGGGAGTCTATCCACGCCTCGCCCTGCATCTGGTCGATAATCTTCTTCGAGATGGCCAGCCCCAGGCCCGTGCCGCCGTACTTGCGCGAGATGCTGTTGTCCGCCTGCTCGAACGAGTGGAAGAGGCGGGCCTGCTGCTCGGGCGAAAGGCCGATGCCGTTGTCCGCCACCTCGATGCGCAGCGTGCAGAAGGCGCCGGACTTGTTCTCGGCGCGCACCGAAAGGTCTATCACGCCGCCCTCGGGCGTGAACTTGTTGGCGTTGCTCAGCAGGTTGGTGATGATCTGCGCCAGGCGTTGGCGGTCGGCGATGATGGCGGCGGGCACACTGTTGTCGATATGGATGGTGAAGTGCTGGTGTTTTTCCTCTATGCGGTAGTTGGTCACGGTGAACACCTGGTCCAGCATTTTCTTGAACAGGAAGTTGGTCTCGGAGAGCTCCAGCTTGCCGGCCTCGATTTTGGACATGTCCAGAATGTCGTTGATGACACCCAGCAAATGGTCGGCCGCGCCGCCTATTTTTTCAAGGCTGGCGCTTATCTTCTCGGGGTCGTCGGTCTGCCGGGCTATCTGTGTCATGCCAATGATGGCGTTCATCGGCGTGCGCATCTCGTGGCTCATGCGGGCCAAAAAGGTGCTCTTGCTTTGGCTCTCCTCGTCCGAGCGCATCTTCTCCACCCGGGTGCGCACCAAAATGATGCACAGGGCCGTCATGAACACAAAGCCCAGCACGCTGAGCACACGCCCCAGAGTGTACACCTGGGCGTAGTAGCTGGCGCGTGGGGTGATGACGCCGATGTGCCAGCCGTTGAAGATGGTGCGGAAATAGGCGATGCTGTCGGTGCCGTCCACGTCGGTGAAGCGCTCGGCGCTCACCGGCTGCCCGGTGGCAATCAGCTCGGCCAGGCGTGTGTAGTCGCCGCCGGCCTCCGCCATCGGCAGGCCGATGAGGGCGCTGTCGCGGTGGGTGGTGAACTGCAGGGTGTCGCTGAGCAGCACGCCATAGCCGTTGTTGGCGATCTGCTGCTGGGCCACGTAGTCTGTGATGCGCGAGAGGTTCAGATCGATGGCGAGGATGCCGTGCGAGACGCCGTCTGGGTCAAACAGCTCCTGCGAAAACGAGATGCACATGCCGCCGGTGTCCGCGTCGATATAGGGCTCGGAGAAGAATATCTTGCCGTCGTTGCCCGCTGCGCCAATGTGCCACGGACGGCTCGGCGGGTAGTAGTCCTCTGGTGGCACCCAGCCCGAGCCGTCCAAAAACTCGCCCCGGATGTAGCCATAGACCTTCAAAAAATCGGGCAGGGGCGAGCGGTCGTTCAAGTAATAGTCGTTGGTCTCGCTCAGATAGGCCAGGATCTCGGCGTTTGTCTTTTCACTGGCCAGCATGGTCTCCACCGCCTGGGTGGTGTTGAAAAAAATCAGCTCGGTCTCGGCAAGGCTGCCGGACACCGCCGTTTGGGTGGTGTTCATCGTCTCTTCGCCCAGCGCCAGCATCTGGTTGCGCACAATGGTGCTGGTGTACACATAGCTCACCAGCACCATGGCAAAAAAGGCCAGGAAGACGAACAATATCTGTTGATAGTTCGCCTTCAATATTTTTTTAAACGTACTTTCCAATTTGCGTTTACCTCTGCTGGAAAAAATGTGGGTTGCCGCCGTGGGCCGGCCGGTAAAAAGGTGGGCGGACCCAGGGTTTCATTAAGCGTGCTCCTTTTAGTATATAGCAGTTTATCACAAGCGGCGCCACAAAACCAGCCCCCAATTGTAGGCGGGTCGTTTGAATGGGCGGCGCGGGTCCACAGTGGCAAAATCCGCGCTGTATCGGGGCGTGCCGCGTTTGACTTTCGGAGGAGAAACTGGTAAAATAAGCCTGCACAAAAGTTCGTCAATGG
>JBFXKS010000230.1:0-3233 GCA_050173515.1 Oscillospiraceae bacterium
CACGCCCAGTGGCCCCAGCACCGCGTCCAGCGTGTCCGCGTGCTGCCGCGCCAATATCTCGGTGGGCGCCATCAACACGCTCTGGTAGCCGTTTTGCGCCGCCAGCCACACGCCGCCCGCCGCCACCAGTGTCTTGCCGCTGCCCACGTCCCCTTGCAGCAGCCGGTTCATCGGCGTCTTTTGGGCCATGTCGCCGGCTATCTCGCCCAGCGCCCGCGCCTGTGCGCCCGTCAGCGCAAACGGCAGCCCGGCCACAAAGCCGTCCATCGGCACGGCGCGCATCGGCGCGCCGGTCTCGGCCACATCGCGCCCGCGCATCAACAGCATACCCAGCTGCAGCTCGAACAGCTCCTCGAAAATCAGCCGCCGGCGCGCCTGCTCGGCCTCGGCCATCGTTTTTGGCCGGTGGATCATCCGCAGGGCCTCGGAAAGGCCCGGCATTTTGTATTTTGCCAATAGAGCCTCGGGCAGCGGCTCGGGCACGGCATCCGCCGCGGCCAGCGCCGCCTCGGCACACCGCGCCACCACCGGGTTGCTCAGCCCTTCGGTCAGCGGATACACCGGCGTCAGCGGGGTGTCGGCCCCGTCCGGCAAAAAGCTCGGGGCTATCATCTCCCGGCTGGCAAAGCCGCCGCCCACCTTGCCGTAGAACAGATAGGTCTTGCCCACTTCCAGCTTGTCGGCCACATAGGGGTTGTTGAAAAAAACAAGCGTCAGGGCGGCGCTTTCGTCGGCACAGGCCACCCGCAGCATGGTGCGCCCGCCCGAGATGCGCACGCTGCCCGCTTTCGCCAGCACCTCGGCACGCACCACGCAGGGCATGTCGTAGGGCGCTGCGGCCACGGCCACCGGCTGCGAATAGTCGATATATCCCCGCGGATACAGGCGCAACAAGTCCCCCAGCGTGGCCACGCCCAGCCGGGCAAATTGCGCCGCCCGTTTCGGGCCCACGCCTTTCAGGTACTGGATGTCATCGGTCCACTTCACCGGGCGGGCCCCCTTTCCGTCGCTGTTCGGCCTTTGTTTCGATTATACCACGCCCCTCTTTCCAATGGAAATCGCGCGGCAAACATGCTATACTGATAGCCGGGCGCACAGTATCCGAAGGCGTTTTGCGCTGTGCCCTTTGCCCGCCCGCTGGGCCAGCCCAGTGCACATCATCCGCCCCGCCCACAGGAGGGAGCACCGTGCCCGACCTCACGCACCTGTCCACCATCCGCACGCTGTGCGAAAAATATGGTTTCTCGCTCTCGAAGCGCTTTGGCCAGCATTTTCTCACCAACCCCGCCGTGTGCCCAAGGCTGTGCGCCGAAGCGGGCGTGGGCCCGCAAACCGAGGTGCTGGAGATAGGCCCGGGGTTCGGCACGCTCACGCGGCAGCTCTCGGCCCGCGCCAAAAAGGTGGTGGCGCTGGAGGTGGACGCCCGCCTGCTGCCGGTGCTGGACGAGACCCTGGCCGGCTGCGGCAATGTGCAGGTGGTGCAGGCCGACGTGCTCACCTGCGATCTGGCCGCTTTGTTTTCCGAACATTTCAGCGGGCCCGTCACCGTGTGCGCCAACCTGCCCTACTACATCACCAGCCCCATCATCATGCGCCTGCTGGAGAGCGGCCTGCCCATTTCCAACCTCACGGTGATGGTGCAAAAAGAGGCCGCCGAGCGCCTGGCCGCGCCCACGGGCACCCGTGCCGCCGGCGCCGTCACCTACGCGGTGCGCTATCACGCCGCGCCGCGCCTGCTGTTCACGGTCAGCCCGGGCAGCTTCACCCCGCCGCCCAAGGTGAAAAGCGCCGTCATCCGGCTGGATATGCACGCCAGTCCGCCGTTGGCCGGCCAGCCCCAGCGGGAAAAACGGCTGTTCCGCCTAGTGCGCGCCGCGTTCGGCCAGCGGCGCAAAACGCTGCCCAACGCGCTGGCGGCCGGTGCAGATATGCCCAAAGAGGCGGTGGCCGCGGCGCTGGCCAGCCTGGGCCTTACGCCCCTGGCACGCGCCGAGCAGCTGACGCTGGAGCAATATATCGCGCTGGAGGCGGCCCTGTGGCCGGCCGCCGGCGAAGAAACACCGCAGCCAAAAGAAAAGCCCGACGCTTTGGAGGATAGCTGATGAAAACAAAAACCCTGCCGCGCCTGGTGTGCCTGGTGCTGTGCCTTTCGCTGGTGCTCACCGCCTGCAGCCCGGCCGACCTGCTGCCCAACCTGTTCGGCCCGGGCCCGGGCTCTGCGCCCACCTCGGGCGCTGGCGAGGAAACGGCCGGCCGCAAGACCATCCCCTACGACGAGATGGTCTACGAGCGCCCCGACATCGAGGGCATGAAGGCCGAGGTGGAGGCGCTGACCCAGCGCATCAAGGACGCCGACAGCCTTGCACAGATCATGGAGATAGATGACGAGTGCGACGCGCTGTACAAGAACTTCTACTCCATGCGCACGCTGGCCATGCTGAAAAAATACCACGACTCGAAAGACAGCTATTTCGAGGAGGAATACCGCCTGCTGGACACGGCCTCGGTGGAGATGTCCATTTTGGGCAACGACTACAACCGCGCCATTGTGGAGGGCCCCTTTGCCGAGGACTACCGCGCCGAGATAGGCGACTATCAGTACCAGTCCATCGTGGACGGCCTGCTTTTGAACTCCCGCGAGGTGGAGGACTATAAAAAAGAGCGCCGCCAGCTGAACACCGACTACAACAAGCTGCTCACCGAGCTCACCGTTACCTACGAGGGCACCCAGTACAGCTACGACGACATCGTGGCCGAGGAGGACTGGATGCTGCGCATCGAGCTCATCTACGCCTACTATGGCGACAACGCGCCAAAGTTCGCCGAGATGTACATCCGCATGATCGAGCTGGACAAGCTGACCGCCGCGGCGCTGGGCTTCGACTCTCCGGCCGACATGTACTACCTGTCCTACGCGCGAGACTACACCCCCGAAAACGCCCTGCAGCTGTGCAACGAAAGCAAGCGGCTGTTTGGCCCGCTGATGGAGGAGACGTCTTACCTGTACTTTGAGGCCGGGCAGGTGAACCAGCGGGCGGCGGAGAACCAGATGGAGAGCGCGCTGAAAAAGGTGGACCCAGAACTGGCCGAGGCCTGGGCTTTTTTGCAGGAGTACGGCCTGTACGACATCGACCCGCTGCCCGGTAAGCACAGCGGCATCGCCTTCACCACCGAGATATACAACTGGGACGCCCCGTTCGTATACGCCTACTGGAACGACAATTTCCACTCGG
>JBFXKS010000231.1:0-3232 GCA_050173515.1 Oscillospiraceae bacterium
TCAGCCACAGCGCGTGCAGCCGCTCTTCGGCCTCGGCCTCGGTGGTGGCGCCGTCGGCCAGGTCTTGCGCGTAGTAGGGGATCATGTACTGGTCGAAGCGCCCCGGCGACACGCTGTGCCCGCTGGACTCCAGATGCAGCACCAGGTGCAGCAGCCAGAAGGCCTGCAGCGCCTCGTAAAAGTTCTGTGCGGGGGCCTCGGGCACGCGCCGGCAGTTCTGCGCGATGAGGCGCAGCTCTGCCTGGCGTGTGGCATCGCTTTCGGCCGCGGCCTGCTCTTCGGCCAGCGCGGCAAAGCGGTGGGCAAAGGCCACGAAGGCGTCGCAGCAGATGTCTGCCGCCTGGTAGTACACCAGCTTTTCGCCATAGCGTGCGTCGCCAAAGTCCAGCGCGTCGCGCTGGGCGGCAATGCGCGCTTTCAGCCCGCGCACGCCCTCGCGCAAAAGCAGCGGGTAATCCACGATGATGTGCCCGATGCCACAGCGCAGCGTGGTCAGCAAAAACACCCCGTCGCCGGCGCTCTCGCGCACCTCTTCGGGGAAAATGCCCAGCGCCGTGTCTGCGATGGTGTTGCCCTGCCAGTCGCCGTGCAGCGCCCGCAGCTCGGCCTTGGTCTCCTCGCTCACCACAAAGCGGTCGGCCTCGCGCTTTTCGAACAGGTCCAGCTCGTCGATGACGAAGGCCATGTCGTACTCGGGGTATACCTGGCAGCCGCGCGGCCTGCCCGCATAGCTGCCCACCACCAGCTCGCCCTCGGCGATGCAGATGTCCATCTGCCGCAGCACCTTGTCCAGCGCCTTGGCCCGCCGCAGCACATAGGGCATGCCCAGCGTCTCGCGGTAGCTCTCGGTCACCAGGCGCGCGCGGTTTGCAAAGATCTCGGGCGTGGTGGCCACCAGCGCTTCGCGCATTTTCCAGATGCGATCGGTCACATTTTTAGACATAGTGCGCTCTCCATCCATTGCCCGCGGGGCACAGGGCCAAAACCCTGGCTTGCGGGCCTTGCGGCGATGCCGGGCGGCCAAGGTGCTTGGCGGCCCGGCATCCGTCGCTCGGTTTGCTTTGTTTAAGTTTCTTTCGCCTGGGCCAGCTCGTAGGCCACCTCGATGCAAATCTGCTCCTGCCCTTCGGTGCAGCCGCGCCGCCCGATCTCCTTGATGACATCGCGCGAGTCCACCCCATACTTCTCGGCGGCGCGGCGCGCAAACAGCAAAAAGCTGGAGAAGCAGCCCGCGTAGCCCAGCATCACCTGGTCGCTGGCCAGGTCCATCGGGCGCTGCATCAGCGGCTTCAGATATTCGTCGCCCACGTCCATGGCGCGGTACAGGTCCACGCCGGTCTCGTAGCCCTTCATGTCCAGCGCGGCCACCAGAGGTTCCACCGGGCAGTTGCCCGCGCCGGCGCCAAAGCCCTTGATGCAGCAGTCCACATACTCGGCCCCGGCGTCGATGCCGGCCAGTGTGTTGCCCACGGCCAGCTGCAGGTTGTTGTGCAAATGCAGCCCGATGGGCACGTCCAAATGCTTTTTCAGCGCCACCACGCGCTCGTGCACTTCCTCGGGCAGCATGCTGCCGCCGCCGTCCAGAATGTACACCACCTCTGCGCCATAGCCCTCCACCATCTGGGCGTACTTCACGGTCTCCTCCACCGACAGGCACTTGGCATGCGGCAGCAGCGACCACGGGTGCAGGCCGATCTTCTTGGCCAGCTGGATGTGCTGCTTGGCGATGTCGCACTCCGACATCTGGGTGACGAAGCGGGCGATGCGGATGCCGTGGTCGTAGGCGTATTGCAGCTCGAACCGGGTGCCGATGCCCGGGATGGTGACCACCGAGAGCTGGGTGTTCTTCACCGCGGCCGTCACCGCGTCGATATACTCGTAGTCGGTGGCAGGGGACAGGCCATACTGGATGGAGCGGCCGCCCATGCCGTTGCCGTGGCCGAACTCCAGATAGTCCACGCCCACGGTGTCTATTTTGGAGGCCAGCATGGCCATGGTCTCGGCGGTGAACTGGTGGCTGACGGCGTGCATGCCGTCGCGCAGCGTCAGGTCTACGATCTGTATGCGTCTGCCCATTAGCTTGCACCCCTTTCCTTCAGCATGTTGGTGGCTATCTGCTCTGCTATGGCCAGCGCGGCGCTGGTCTCGATGTCCAGGTTGCCGCTGTACTTGGGCAAGAAGTCTCCCGCGCCCTCCACCTCGATCATCACGGTGACCATGTTGCCGTCGAAGGTGGGCGGGATCTTCAGCGTGTAGCCCGGCACATAGCCCTTCACCACCTCCACCATGTCCAAAACGGCCTTCTCGATGGCGGCCTCGTCCATCTTGTCTACCACGCAGTAGATGGTGTTGTTCATGATCATGGGCGGCTGGGCCGGGTTCAACAAGATGATGGCCTTGGACTCTTTGGCGCCGCCCACCACACGCAGGCCTTCGGCCGTGGTGATGGTGAACTCGTCGATGCTCTCGCGGGTGCCGGGGCCGGCGCTCTCGCGGGCGATGCAGGCCACGATCTCGGCATAGGAGACGGGCGCGACCTTGTTGATGGCGGCCACGATGGGAATGGTGGCCTGCCCGCCGCAGGTGATGAGGTTGATGTTGTCCTCGTCCATGTGTTCGCCCAGGTTCACCGCGGGGCACACATAGCCGCCCACGGCCGCCGGGGTCAGGTCTATGGCCACCTTGCCCGCCTTTTTCAGCAGCGGGGCGTGTTTTTGGTGGGCCTCGGCCATGGTGCAGTCGAAAACGATCTTCACGTCGTCCCGCTCCAGCACCGCATCGATGCTGTCGGGCGAGATGTCGAAGCCCTCTTTCTGGGCCAGCTGCAGGCGCTCGGACATGGCGTTGTTCACCACCAGGTCCAGCTGCAGGTTCTTGCCGCGGTTCTTGATTTTGTACATCAGGTCGAGCCCGATGTTGCCCGGGCCGATGATGGCACATTTGATCTTGTCGTCTGGCATATGCCCCCCCTTATCTCCAACAGAATTTTCGATTTTGCGTGACAGAGGGCCGCCGCTGTTTTCACCAGAAAAGCGGCGGGCCCCAAGGCCACACTCCTTGACTCTTAGAGTAACATATCCGCAAATAATGTTCAATGATGCATGGGGTACTGCGCAATAAAAAGGCCGAAGCGGTGTCGCTTCGGCCCAGGGGTGGTGCGCGTTGTGTTTCGTGCTTAGGCCATCAGCTCCACGGCATGCTCGCCGGCGGCTTTCACATGGCCCACGCAGGC
>JBFXKS010000232.1:0-3219 GCA_050173515.1 Oscillospiraceae bacterium
AATGGTGTGCAGGTGGGCGCCGTCGGTGAGTGAGGAGAGCAGGGTGGCCCCTGTGACGGCCACGCGGCTGAGGAAAGCGTCGGCGTCGAAGCGGCTGCGGATGTTCAGCGGCTGGGTGATGGTGCCGAACATGGGGTGGTCCACCGAGACGTTCACCAGGATGCCGCCGTTGTCCACAATGGTGTATAATTCGGCTTCCAGCAGTCCTTTATCGTGCCGGCAGGCGATGATATAGCTGTCGATGTCGTCCTCTTCAGAGGTCTTTTTGTTGAGGATATAGCCGCTTTGGGTGGCGATGATGTCGTGGCCGGAGGCGCGCAGCAAGGCGATGTCGCCCACGATGATCTGGCGGCTGACGGAAAAGCGCTCGGCGATGTTGTTGGCACTCATCGGCTTGATGTCCATTTGCAATAGCTTCAACAGCTCTTCACGGCGTTCCTTGGCCTCCATGGAAAATCCTCCTTATTACGTTAAAACAATAGATGTCAATATAGCAATGTATACAATAATATGGTTTAATTATACATCTAGTAACTGGGATGTCAAGTCTTTGCTGGCAAAATCAGGGATTCAAACCGGCTTTTTGGCTATATATAAAGAACCCTCCGCCGAAGCGGAGGGTTCAAAAATTCTGATGTGGCCCAACTAGTCGCTGATGTAGGGCAGCAGCGCCAGGTGGCGGGCACGCTTGATGGCGATGGTCAGCTCGCGCTGGTGCTTCGCACAGGTGCCGGTGACCCGGCGGGGAATGATCTTGGCGCGCTCGCTCATGTACTTGCGCAGCTTGCCGATGTCCTTGTAGTCGATGTAGGGGACACGGTCGACACAGAAGCTGCACACTTTGCGCCGCCCGCGGCCGCCACGCCCACGTTCTCTATCATATGCCATGTGGCCAAACCTCCTTTAGGGTGTTCCAGCTCAGAACGGAAGATCCTCGCTGTCGTCGATCTCCGCGAAGTCGTCCGGCGCGCCGGACGCATAGGATGCAGGTTCCTGGGGCAGGGCGCGTGCCGGAGCCGCGGCAGAAGTGCCACCGGCGGCAGGCGCCTTCGAGTCGGCAAAGTTGAGATTGTCGGCGACGATCTCGTACACCTTGCGCTTTTTGCCCTCACGGTCCTCGTAAGTGCGTGTTTGCAGGCTGCCGTTCACCGCGATGAGCTGGCCCTTGTGGAAATACTTGCAGGCGAACTCGGCGGTGTTGCGCCAGGCCACGATGTCGAGAAAGTCGGTCTGGCGCTCGCTGCCGGCCTTCACAAAATTGCGGTCGCACGCGATGGTGAAGGTGGTGGTGCTGATACCGCTGGTGGTTTTACGCAACTCGGGGTCGGCCACCAGCCGCCCCATCACAGCGATGACATTCAGCATATCACTCCGCCTCCTGTGCGTCGGCCACGGCTTCTTCGGCGGCGTCGCTTGCCGCCTCGGCAGCCGCCGCTTCTTCGGCGGGCGCTTCAGCTTCGGTGGCCTCGGCGGCGTCCGGGGCCGGGGCCGCTTCGGCGGTGGGCACTTCGGCTTCAGCCTTTTCGGCATCTTCCTGGGCCTGGCGCTCGGCTTCGGCCTTGGCGGCTTCGGCGGCCTCTGCGGCTGCGGCACGCGCGGCGGCGGCCTTGGCGGCCTCTGCTTTGGCGGCTTCGGCCTTGGCGGCGGCCTCCACGCGCGCGGCCTCCATCACCTCGTCTTTGGCGATGATCAGGCTGCGGAGCACGCCGTCGGTGATTTTATACACACGGTCGAGCTCTGCCGGGAAGTCCGGCTCGCTGGTGAAGTGGATGAGCGTATAGATGCCATCCTCCTCTTTGTTGATGGGATAGGCCAGGCGGCGTTTCCCCCACTCGTCCACGGCGTCGATGGTCCCGTTGGCCTCAATGAGGCTCTTGAACTTTTCGACAAGCGCGACGGCGGCCTCCTCGTCCAGCTTGGCGCTGGTGACGAGCATGGTTTCGTACATTGACATTCGTTGCACCTCCTTTTGGACATATGGCCTCTTTCGAGGCAAGGAATAAGCCTTTCGCAGGCGTGGCCCGCAAAAGGACAGCACTTTAGTATAGCAATTCGGCCGGCCTGTGTCAAATGAAAACCGGGGTCAAAGCATGTAGATGGCGGCCAGCACCTCGTTGCCGAACAACAGGAAAAGCACAAAGACGAAGAGAAAGTAGGCCGCGATGGACACACACACACCGGCGATGCTGACGCCGCCGCGCTTGGGCAGGGCGGCATAGTAGTCGGTGTCGCTGGGGTGCTGCGCGCGCGCGGCGCGTATTTTTTCGGCGCTTTCGCGGCGGTAGAGGAAGAGGGCAAACAGGCCGGACACGACGCGAACAGCCAGCGACAGGTAGCTGCACACCAGGATCACCATCTCCCAGGTCTCAATGGAAAGCGCCGGGATGAGCGGGGTGCCCAGCTGCGCCGTGGCCCAGAAGACCTGTGGGATAAAAAACAAAAAGGTGAGGCCTAAAGACAAGATGGACCAGCCCCACATCTTGCGGTAGGCAAAGTAAAAGGGGCCGAGCAAAAAGGCGCTGAAGGTCATGCTGACCTTGGTGTTGCGGCTTTGCATGGCGGCCATGCGCTGCAGGTAGATGGGCGCCGACCTGCCGATAAAGGCGGTCCAGTCCCGCGCGGAGATGCCGTCCACCTCGCCGGTGAAAACGGGCGCCCCATAGGCGCCTGCGCCGCCCGTGGGGCCTGCCGCGGGGCCGTGCATTGGCTGGCCGCAGTTCAGGCAAAAGATGGCCTCGCTGCTGTTGAGCGTGCCACAGTGCGGGCAGGCAATGGCCCCGTCGTTTGCCGGGCGCGCCGGCCCGGCAGAGGTGGCGCCATCGTCTGCGGTGGCGCCAGGCGCAGGGGGCGAAGCGCCCGGCTGCGGCTCGGGTGCAGGCGCCTTATACTCGAAGCCGGGCCCATGCTGGCCGGAAAACACACACTGCCCGGCCTTTTGGTAGCAGCTGCGGTGGTAGGGCGCGCCGCACTCGGGGCAGATGACGACGTCGTCGCCCGTGGAGAGGGGCTTTTCGCAGACCGGGCACACGCCTTGCGAATGATTCATGGGGGCCTCCTTGCGGTGTGCGGGCACACCGGGAAATGCAGAGTGAACAGCACTATTTTATTGTAGCTTATATAACGGCAAAATGCAAAGCATCGGCCTTCTGTGCGGGCAGCATGTTTATGTGGTGCGCCCTTTGGGGGTTCTTTTTTTGAATGTTGTTTAGATCGGAAGAG
>JBFXKS010000233.1:0-3202 GCA_050173515.1 Oscillospiraceae bacterium
CTCTCTTGCCATGGACCTGGTGGCGCTGGGCATCATCGTCAACTGTGTCGTCATCCACTACAAACGCGGATTTCTGCGCAGCGTGCTGCGCTATTTCGGCAACATCGCCATTCTGCACGCGGCCATTTTTGGCGCGCGCGCGGCGGCGCCCGTGGTGTTCCGCCAGTTTTTTGCCAAAACGCTGGAGACGCGCATGGCCGCGCTGATTTCCGAAAACGCGGTGCACAGCACGCGCCAGCTGCTGGACAGCCTGGTGGGCTTTTTGCCCGAGGCCACGCTGGAGCCGCTGACGGCCACGCTGGAAGACTCTTTGAATTTCGCCGCGCCCGACATCGCGCAGCAGGCGGTGGACCACGTGCTGGCGCCGTTCATCACGCCCATCATCGCCGTGGTGCTGTTTTTCGTGCTGTTCATCGTGCTGTGGGTGGCGCTGAAGCTGGTGTCGCTGGCGCTGAAAGGCGTGTCGGCGCTGCCGGTGGTGGGCACGGTGAACCGGCTTTTGGGCGGCGTGGCCGGCGTGCTCATCGCCTTCATCTACATCTTTTTGCTGCTGTGCGCCGTGTGGGCCTACGACTGGATGGTGCCCGACGCCCCCCTCGGGCCGGTGTGGTTTTCCCGTTCTCTGGTGTGGAAACTGCTGTCTCCGGCCAACATTTTTTCGTTCTTCCAATAGTTTTTAAATGTCGTTAGCAGACGAAGGTTGCGATTGCCAATTCGCCCAAAATGGTGTATAATAGGGTAAGAGTACCGGCCCGCTTTTTGCCGCGGGCTGACTTGAGAAACCAAACCGCCGGCCCTGCGCCCAGCGCCGCCGGCGGGGCCCCATAGATTTGGCCGCCAGGCGGCGGCGGGAAGGCTGGCAACATGACTTGTATCAAATGTAAAAAACGTCCGGCCATCGTTTTTATACAGCGGATGGACGGCGACACCAGCCGGAGCGACGGCTATTGCCTGACCTGTGCCCACCAGCTGGGCATCAAACCGGTGGACGACATGATCAAACAGTTCGGCATCTCCGACTCCGACCTTGAAAGCATGGAGGAGCGCTTTGCCGGCTTTATTGGCGAGAACGGCCTGGCCGGCATGGCAGACGCCGAGAACTCGGGCCTGCCCGCCGAAGAGGAGGACGGCGACGAGGATTTCCAGCCGGGCACCAGCGCCACCTTTCCCTTTGTGTTCGGCGGCACCCGCAAGGAGGACGCCGAGCGCGAACGTTCACAGAAAAACGAGAAAAAGAACGGCGGGCAAAAGCGCAAGTTCCTGGACACCTACTGCGAGAACCTGACGGAGAAGGCCGCCCAGGGCAAGCTGGACCGCATCATCGGGCGCGACAGGGAGATCTACCGCACCATCCAGATATTGTCGCGCCGGCAGAAGAACAACCCCTGCCTCATCGGCGAGGCCGGCGTGGGCAAAACGGCCATTGCCGAGGGCATTGCGCTGCGCATTGCCGCCGGCGACGTGCCCAGCCGCCTGAAAGACAAAGAGATCTACCTGCTGGATTTGACCAGCCTGGTGGCTGGCACGCAGTTCCGCGGCCAGTTCGAGAGCCGCGTGAAGGGGCTCATCGGCGAGGTGAAGGCCGCCGGCAACGTGATCTTGTTCATCGACGAGGTGCACAACATCACCGGCGCGGGCGACAGCGAGGGCGCCATGAACGCCGCCAATATTTTGAAGCCCGCGCTCTCGCGCGGCGAGATCCAGGTCATCGGCGCCACCACCTTCAGCGAGTACCGCAAGTACATCGAGAAGGACCAGGCGCTGGAGCGGCGTTTCCAGCCGGTGAAGGTGGAAGAGCCCAGCATGGACGACACCATCGCCGTGCTCAGCGGCGTGAAGGAATACTACGAGGCGCACCACCATGTGAACGTGAGCGAGTACATCGTGGAGCAGGCCGTGCGCCTGAGTGAGCGCTACATCACCGACCGCTTTTTGCCGGACAAGGCCATCGACCTGCTGGACGAGGCCTGCGCCTGCTGCAGCCTGCGCCATGTGGAGATCACCCGCTGGCTGGACGCCGAAAAGCAGCTGGACGAGATGCGCGCCGAAGAGGCCGAGATAGAGCAGAAGACCGAGCCCGACTACGAGCGCCTGGCCGAGGTGAAGAGCGAAATTGCCCGGCAGGAGCCCTCGGTGGATGTATTGAAGGCCGAGGTGGACAAGATCCAGGTGACCATGGAGGACGTGGCGCGTGTCATCGAGCTGTGGACGGGCATTCCCGCGGTGAAGATAGAGGAGAGCGAGTACGACAAGCTGAACCAGCTGGAAGAGCGCCTGCGCGAAAAGGTGATCGGCCAGGACGAGGCCGTGCACCAGGTGGCCAACGCCATCAAGCGCACCCGCGCCGACATCTCGGGCCGCCGGCGCCCGGCCAGCTTCATCTTTGTGGGGCCGACGGGCGTGGGCAAAACCGAGCTGGTGAAGCAGCTGGCCTACCAGCTGTTCGACTCGGTGGACCCGCTGATCCGCCTGGACATGAGCGAGTTTATGGAAAAGCATGCGGTCAGCCGCCTCATCGGCTCGCCCCCGGGCTACATCGGCTACGACGAGGCCGGCCAGCTGACCGAGAAGGTGCGGCGCAGGCCCTACAGCGTGGTGTTGTTCGACGAGATAGAAAAGGCGCACCCGGACGTGATGAACATCCTGCTGCAAATTATGGACGAGGGCAAGATAAACGACGCGCAGGGCCGCACGGTGAGCTTTGAAAACACCGTGGTGTGCATGACCTCGAACGCCGGCTCGTCCGACCGCGTGGCCAACGTGGGCTTCGACAAAACGGTGGAGGAGATGAGCCAGGAGAAATCCATGCGGGCGCTGCGAGACTTTTTGCGGCCGGAGTTTTTGAGCCGCGTGGATGAGGTGATCGCCTTCAAGCCCCTGGCCCCGCAGGACCTGAACGCCATTGCCGCGCTGATGCTGGGCGAGTACCGCGAGCCGCTGGCCACCAAGGGCGTCACCATGTCGTGGGACGAGGACGCGCTGACCGCGTTGCGCGACAAGGCCAAGGGCGGCAAGTTCGGCGCGCGCGACTTGCGCCGCGTCATCCGCAAAGAGGTGGAGGACCGCATCGCCGAGGGCATCGTGTCGAACAAGCAGCTGGAGAAAGTGCACGTGGCCGCCAAGGACGGCGAGATCACCGTGGAGCTCAGCTAGCCGCCAGCTGCCTCCCGCCGATAGAGCAAAGCCAAAGCCCGCTGTGTTT
>JBFXKS010000234.1:0-3190 GCA_050173515.1 Oscillospiraceae bacterium
CCTTTACCTGGCGCCGGGCAGCCCGGCGGCCCTGTGGCTGCTGAACATGCTCTACGTGGGCGCGGGGCAGCTGGTCAGCTGCTGCGGGCTGGGCCTGCTGCTCATCTACAGCATCGAACGAAACCCCACCCTGCAGCGCCTTTTTGCAGACTGAAGTGCCCCTGAGACCATAGAAGTGCGCAAAAAAAGGAGACCGGCAGCAAAAGCGCTACCGGTCTCCTTTTGTTTGGTTCACTGTGTAATATCAGCGGCATTGACATCTGTGCCATGCGCCGCCCATCAAAGGTCTTAGCCCGGCTGCGGCAGGCCGGCCGCCACGGCGATGGGCCCCAGCGCCTCTTTTTCACCTGCGCTGTCCTCGCCCAAAATGGCCATGAACTCCTCGCCGGTGATGGTCTCTTTTTCCAGCAGGAAGGCAGCCAACTCGTGCATCTTTTCCAGATTCTCCTCCAGGATGCCGCGGGCCTTCTGGTGTGCGCTCTTTATCAACCCCAGCACCTCGCCGTCCACCTTGGCGGCGGTCTCTGCGCCGCAGGACAGCTGGCCGTCGCCGCCCAGATACTGGTTTGCCTGCGTCTCCAGCGCCATCATGTCGAACTCCTCGCTCATGCCGTAGCGCGTCACCATGGCACGGGCCAGCTTGGTGATTTTCTCGATGTCGTTGGCGGCGCCCGTGGTGTAGGTGCCGAACACCACCTCTTCGGCGGCGCGCCCGCCTGTCAGGGTCACGATTTTGTTGAAGGCCTCCTCTTTGGACAGCAGGTTTTGTTCCTCTTCGTCCACCTGCATGGTGTAGCCCAGCGCGCCCGAGGTGCGCGGCACGATGGTGATCTTCGTCACCGGGGCCGAGTGGGTCTGCCTGGCCGCCACAATGGCGTGCCCGATCTCGTGGTAGGCCACGATCTTCTTCTCTTTCGGGTTGATCACCTTGTTCTTGCGCTGCATGCCGGCCAGCACGGTCTCCACGCTCTCCATCAAATCGTCCTGGGTGACGATGCGGCGGTTGTGCTTCACGGCCAGCAGGGCGCCCTCGTTGATGATGTTGGCCAGGTCGGCCCCCGAGGCCCCCGAGGTGGCCCGGGCGATCACGCCGTAGTCGATGTCGGTGTCCATCATCACCTTGCGGGCGTGCACCTTCAAAATGGCCTCGCGCCCGGCCAAGTCGGGCAGTTCCACCGGGATGCGCCGGTCAAAACGCCCGGGCCGCAACAGGGCGGGGTCCAGCGTCTCCGGCCGGTTGGTGGCCGCCAGTATCACCACGCCGCCCGAGCCGTCGAAGCCGTCCATCTCGCTCAGCAGCTGGTTCAGCGTCTGCTCGCGCTCGTCGTTGCCGCCCAGGCCCGAGCCGTCCCGCTTTTTGCCGATGGTGTCCAGCTCGTCTATAAAGACGATGCAGGGTGCTTTTTCTTTTGCCTGCTTGAACAAATCGCGCACGCGCGCCGCGCCGCGCCCCACAAACATCTCCACAAATTCGCTGCCGGCGATGGAGAAGAAGGGCACCCCGGCCTCGCCGGCCACGGCCTTGGCCAGCAGGGTCTTGCCGGTGCCCGGCGGGCCCACCAGCAGCGCGCCCTTGGGCATTTTGGCGCCCACGCTTTTGTATTTGGCCGGGCTGTGCAAAAAGTCCACGATCTCATTCAGGGCGTCCTTGGCCTCGTCTTGCCCGGCCACATCCTCGAAGGTGATGCCCGTTTGCGCCTGCACATACACCTTGGCTGTCGATTTGCCAAAGCTCATGGCGTCGCCGCCCATGCGTTTGCTCATCACGCGGAACAAGATCACGCTCAGGCCTATCAGCAGCAGCATGGGCAAGAGGTTGGCCAGCAAGCGCGTCAGCATGCTCTGCTGCTGAGGGATCACCTGCCCGAACTCGATGTCTGCGCCGTCGGCCGTTTTGGCGCTGCGCAGCCGCTCCACCAGGTTTGGGTCGTCCATCAGGCCCGTGTAGTACACCGACGTGCCCCCGCCGGTATTGGTGGCCTCAAAGCCGATGCGGGCGGTCTGGTCGTCCACTTCCACCCGTGTCACCTTGCCGTCTTCCACCATCTCCAAAAATTGGGCGTAGCTCACCGTCTCGCTCTGCTGGCCGGTCAACATCGGGACCACAAAAGCCTGCATGATCAGCAGCGCCACCAGCGCCACCGCAATGTAGATGAAAAAAGAACGCTGTGGGTTGGACGGCTGTTTATTGTTCATTCTGTTGCTCCTCTCGCGCGCCCATCAGGGCCGCCATCTGGTTCAGTGCCTCGGCCAGTTGCCCGGCGTCTTCCGGTGGTATCTGCCGGGCCAGGCTTGGGGCGGCCTTTTTGAACGCGTCTTTGAACTGCCGCACCTGCTGTTGGCCTTGCTGCGTCAGGCTGATCACCACCTGCCGCTCGTCGGGGCGCTGCCGGCTGCGTTCAATGAGCCCCTGCTGGGCCAGGCGCTTGCACAGCGCCGAGTTATTGGCAGGCGCCATACCGGTGCGCCGCGCCAGCTCGCCGGCGGTTTGCGCACCGGTGAAGTCCAGCGTCATGAGCACGCGCAGCTGCTGGGGGGTCAGCCCGTTTTCGGCGCAGTAGGGGTGCACCGCACACTCAAAGGCGTTGTGGGCGCAGCGCACGGCACTCATCAGTTCCCAAAAATCATTATATTCCATAACTATTATAATAGAAACAGAATGTGTGCGCTTTTGGTGCTGCGCATGAAGTTTTCATGAACAAAGGGTTTTTTTGCACTTTTGGGTTGCCGCGTGCCCTGAAAAACCACACAAAACAGCTGCCATGCGTGCCCACATGGGGCCCGCACATGGCAGCTGGGTATCCATCGCCTGTATTTGGTTAGCCTAGCGCGCATCATCCGAACCCGTTTTTGCGCTGGGGCTCTTCACCCGTCCGCTTTGTTGCAAACACTCGGCATTCCACCAAGGAGTGCCGCGCATTTGCGCCGCGCGGCCGGGCAAACTGCCCGGCGCAAAAATCAAAGATTTCAAAACCGCACCAGTGGTACTTGTGCAAGGCGGACGACGCAGGTAACCTCGCGGTTTTCAAGAAGGACAACGCAGCAGAAGTGCTGCTGGCGTGGTTTTGAGGCGGTTTGGATGATGTGCGCTAGGCTAGGTGGTCTCTATCTTTTTCGGGCTCAGGTAGCCCCGCGCCCCGGTGCGCCACTCCACCGTGTAGGTGTCGTAGACACTTTTCAGGTATTCTTC
>JBFXKS010000235.1:0-3181 GCA_050173515.1 Oscillospiraceae bacterium
ACAAGATCAAGATCGGCAACGTCGACCCCACCAAGGTCACCCGCCATGCCAACGAGAACGCGGCCTCCGTCGCCGCCATGGTCATCACCACCGAAAGCCTCGTCGCCGACGAGACAGAGCCTCCTGCGCCCGCCATGCCGGCCGGCGGCATGGGCGGCATGGGTGATATGTACTAAGCCGCACAAAAAGCAAAACCAAACGGCCCCTGTCTTTTTAGGCAGGGGCCGTTGTCATGAGTAAAAGCGGCAGAAGGCGCGTCGGCCCCTCTTTTTCACAAAAAAGCTCGAAATCTTGCCCTGCCGCGCATTTACCGCCACCAAAAACTGTGGTATACTACTTTGTACGGCGCTGTCCTCAAAAACAGCGCTGTCCGCCTGCGCACGGCCTTGTGCCGAAGTTCGCCGCCGGGCGAAAAAACAAACGGTTCACAGCATAGAAAAGGGGATAGCCTCCATGCAATACACCGGCCTCAACGAACTTCGGGAGATGTTCTTGAAATTTTTCGAATCAAAGCAGCACCTGCGCCTGCCCAGTTTTCCGCTGGTGCCCCAGGGCGATAAAAGCCTCCTGCTCATCAACAGCGGCATGGCCCCCATGAAAAAGTGGTTCCTCGGCACCGAAGAGCCGCCCAGCCACCGGGTGTGCACCTGCCAGAAGTGCATCCGCACGCCCGACATCGAAAGCGTCGGCGTCACCGACCGCCACGGCACCTTCTTCGAGATGCTGGGCAACTTCTCTTTCCAAAACTACTTCAAGAAAGAGGCCATCGCCTGGGCGTGGGAGTTCTTCACCAGCAGCGAATGGCTGGCCATCCCCGCCGATAAGCTCCACGTCTCCGTCTACCTCGAGGACGACGACGCCTACGACCTCTGGACGCAGGACATCGGCGTGCCCGAAGACCACATGGTCCGCCTCGGCAAAGAGGACAATTTCTGGGAACACGGCAGCGGCCCCTGCGGCCCTTGCAGCGAGATCTATTTCGACCGCGGCGAGGCCCTGGGCTGCGGCAAGCCAGACTGCAAGCCCGGCTGCGACTGCGACCGCTACATCGAGGTCTGGAACCTCGTCTTCACCGAGTTCGACTCCGACGGCGAGGGCCACTACGAAAAGCTGCCCAACCCCAACATCGACACCGGCATGGGCCTCGAGCGCCTGGCCTGCGTCATGCAGAACGCGCCCAACCTCTTCGAGACCGATACCATCCGCAGCATCCTCTCCCACGTGGAGCGCCTCTCCGGCAAAATCTATGGCAAAGACCATAAAACCGACGTCTCCATCCGTGTCATCACCGACCACATCCGCTCCACCGCCTTCATGGTCAGCGACGGCGTTCTGCCCTCCAACGAAGGCCGCGGCTACGTGCTGCGCCGCCTGTTGCGCCGCGCGGCCCGCCATGGCCGCATGCTCGGCATCCAGGGCCTCTTTCTGGCCGACGTCTGCGACACGGTCATCGCGCAGAACAAAACGGCCTACCCCGAGCTCTCCGAGAACGCCGACTACATCAAAAAAACCATCGACGCCGAGGAAGAGCGCTTTTCCCGCACCATCGACGCCGGCCTGTCCCGCCTCAATGACCTCATCGCCGCGCTCAAAGCGTCGCCCGCGCCCCACACTGCCGCCGCGGGCCTTCAGGTGCTGGGCAAAAAGATGCAGGACGTCGGCTCGGCCATCCTCTCCGGCAGCGAGGCCTTCAAGCTGCAAGACACCTTCGGCTTCCCGCTGGACTTAACGCGCGAGATCGCCGCCGAGGCCGGCGTCACCGTCGACATCGACACCTTCAAAAAAGAGCTGCAAAAGCAGCGCGAGACCGCCCGGAAAGACCGCGCCAGCCGCGACATCGCCGGCTGGCAGGCCGACCTTTTCTCGCCGCTCACCGCGCCGCCCACCACCTTCACGGGCTACACCACGCTGGTCTCAGAGGCCAGCGTCATCGCCCTGTCCGACGGCGAGGAGCTGCTCGAGGCCATCTCCACCGACGACGGCGCCAAAGAGGGCGTCCTCGTGGTGCTGGACGAGACCCCGTTCTACGCCGAGAGCGGCGGCCAGGTGGCCGACACCGGCTCCCTCACCGGCAACGGCGCCCGCCTCGAGGTCGCCGGCGTCAAAAAAACCGCCAAGGGCTATTTTGTCCACGCCTGCACGCTGTTGCAGGGCGCCGTCAAGGCGGGCGACACGCTTTTGGCCGAGGTCGCCGCCGACCGCCGCCATGCCATCATGCGCAACCACACCAGCGCCCACCTGCTGCAAAAGGCCCTGCGCGAGGTGCTGGGCGAGCATGTCCACCAGGCCGGCAGCTATGTGGACGACACCCGCATGCGCTTCGATTTCACCCATTTCTCGGCCCTCACAGCACAGGAGCTCAAGGCCACCGAGGCCCTCGTCAACCGCCAGATCTTCGAGGCACTGCCCGTGTCCGCCAGCACCATGCCGCTCCAGCAGGCCAAAAAACAAGGTGCCATGGCCCTGTTCGGCGAAAAATACGACGACGAGGTCCGCGTCATCGACATCTGCGGCTGGAGCACCGAGCTCTGCGGCGGCACCCATGTCAGCAACACGGCCATGCTGGGCAGCTTCAAGATTTTGTCCGAGAGCAGCGTGGCCGCCGGTGTGCGCCGCATCGAGAGCACCACCGGCTATGGCGTGCTGCACCTGCTTGCCGAGCGCGAAGCCCTCTTGGCAGACACCGCCCACAAGATCAAGGCCGCCACCTTCGAGGAGGTCCCCGCCCGCGCGGCCGCCTTGGCCGCCGAGATGAAAAAGCTTGAAAAAGAGCTGGCCTCCCTGCAGGACAAAGCCGCCAACCAGCAAGCGGAAGACCTCTTCAAAAACCCCGTCGACGTCGGCGGCATCCAGGTCTTCACCGCCTTTCTCAAAAACACCGCGCCCGACGCATTGCGCAAGATGAGCGACCTCATCAAAAACAACACGCCGTCCGCCGTCGGCGCGCTCATCGGCGAGGCAGGCGGCAAGGCCCAGCTGGCCGTCTGCTGCGGCGCCGACGCCGTGGGGCGCGGCCTCAAGGCAGGCAGCCTCGCCAAGGCCATTGCCGCGGTGGCGGGTGGCTCGGGCGGCGGCAAGCCAGACTTCGCCATGGCCGGCATCCGCGACCTCGACAAAATAGACGCCGCTCTGCAGCAGGCGCCCGACATCGTTCGCCAACAGCTGGAAGCTTAAACATCCA
>JBFXKS010000236.1:0-3175 GCA_050173515.1 Oscillospiraceae bacterium
AATCCCGACGCCCGCCAGGGCTGCAAGGCCCCCCGCGCCGGCCGACGGCGCCGACGGCGAGGGCCGGGAGCTCCAGCAGCCCGGCCAGGATGCGGAAATTTCTTCGGAGGCCGGCGGCTATGCTGCGCCGGGCGAGCCGATGAACCAGGAGATCATCCAGAGCGCGATGGCCGAGGCCAGCCGCCTTTTGGAGAACGCGCTGCGCGAGGCGGAGGACACCCGCGGGCAGATGCTGGACAAGGTGCGGCAGGAGGGCGAAGAGATCCGCCAGGCCGCCGCAGAGCAGGGCCGCCGCGAGGGCTTTACCTCGGTGGTGGGCGAGATGCAGCAGGTGGCCGACCGCCTGGAGCAGGCTGTGGCCTCGTTTGAGGGGGAGCGCGCCGGCTTTGAGGCCGAGTACGAGGAGCAGCTGAAGTGGCTGGCCATCGAGATCGCCTCCAAGGTGTTGGCCAAGCGCGTGAGCCAGGACGACACCGAGATGCTGGAGATGGTGGACAAGGCTGTGCAAAGCGTGCGCAGTGAGCCGTGGGTGCGCGTAGAGGTGGCCCAGGAGATGGTGCGGCTGATCGACCGGCTGACCGAGCTGTACGCCGAGCAGGCCAACATCGAGGTGAGCCCCATCCCGGCGGCGCCGGGCACCGTGCACATCGAGATGCCCTCCGGCGTGGTGGATGCTTCCCTGCGCACACAGCTGGCTAATTTGCGTGATTATTTTGCCACAAATTTGACCGAAAATTAAGGTTTTTACATAGCATTTTCACAATTGTCATGGTATAATCGATAGGATGTACCGGTGCGTCATGCTGTTTTTGAAAAAACAGGATGTTCCAACCGGGAAGTTGAAGCAAAAAAATCGAAAGGTCGATCGATTATAGAAAAGCTGCTGGAGCGTGGCCCTAGGCAGACCAGCGTGTCCCGAAGGGGGTGGAGCCGGTGAATATGGCCGCATATGCCAACGTGCTGAGCGTGGACGACCTGTGCACGCACATGGGCAAGATAGACAAGATTGTGGGCATGACGGTGGAGGCCACCGGCCCCGTCAGCAACATCGGCGACGTGTGCCGCATCGGCCTGTCGGACGGGCGGGAGATCACCGCCGAGGTGGTGGGCTTCAAAGAGAGCAAGGTGCTGCTGATGCCCTACGAGGACACCGAGGGCATCGGGTTTGGCTCCACGGTGGTGAACACCGGGCGCAAGCTGGAGATAAACGTGTGCGACGAGCTGGTGGGCCGCACCATAGACGCCCTGGGCCGCCCGATAGACGGCGCCGGGCCCATCCCGGACCACGGCCTGCGCTACAGCGTGGTGGGCGAGCCGTCCAACCCGATGGAGCGCCCGCGCATCGATTCACCCATCGAGATGGGCGTGAAGGCCATCGACGGCTTCCTCACCATTGGCAAAGGCCAGAGGATGGGCATTTTCGCCGGCTCGGGCGTGGGTAAGTCCACGCTGATGGGCATGCTGGCCCGCAACGTGAAGGCGGACGTGAACGTGATTGCCCTAGTGGGCGAACGCGGGCGCGAAGTGGTGGAGTTTCTGGAGCGCGATTTGGGCGAGGAGGGCAAGGCCCGCAGCGTGGTGGTGTGCGCCACCAGCGACCAGCCCGCCATGCTGCGCAACAAATGTGCCATGAGCGCCACCGCGGTGGCCGAGTACTTTAGGGACCAGGGCAAAGACGTGCTGCTGATGATGGATTCCGTCACCCGCTTTTGCATGGCCCAGCGCGATATCGGCCTGGCCATCGGCGAGCCGCCGGTGGCCCGCGGCTACACCCCGTCCATCTACTCGGCGCTGCCGAAGCTGCTGGAGCGCAGCGGCAACTTCACCAAGGGGTCCATCACCGGCATCTACACCGTGCTGGTGGAGGGCGACGACATGAACGAGCCCATCGCCGACACCGTGCGCAGCATCATCGACGGCCACGTGATGCTGAACCGAAAGATCGCCCAGAAGAACCATTTCCCGGCCATCGACGTGCTGGCCAGCATCAGCCGGCTGATGAACGACATCGCCGAGCCGGAGCTGAAAGAGGCGGCCGCCCGCATGCGCAACCTGATGGCCGTGTACGACGCGAACGTGGACCTCATCTCCATCGGCGCTTATAAAAGCGGCACCAACCCGGTGCTGGACGACGCCATCGCCCACATAGACAAGATCAACGAGCTGCTGCAGCAGCGTGTAGACGAGAAATTCACCTACGATGAGACAGCCCATTTGATGGTGGAGACTGCGCGATGAAACGATTTGCTTTTTCGCTGGAACGCATGCTTTCGTTCAAACGCACCATGTACGAGAAAGAGCGCAACACCCTGGCCCAGCTGCGGGCAGAGCGCCTTTCCGTGGAGCAGCGGCGCGACAACACCGAGCGCCAGATGCTGGAGAAACACGCGGCTTTCCGCCAAAAGGCGGCCACCGAAGGCGTGCGCATCGACGAGGTGACCAGCATGAGCTTCCACCGCGAGAGCGCCGACCACCTCATCACCCTGTTGGAGATGGAGATGGCCCGGCTGGACGTGGAGATAGAAAAACAGCTGGAGATCGTGATGGCGCTGGACAAAGAGGTGAAAAGCCTCGAAAAGCTGCGCGAAAAGCAGTGGGAAGAGTACACCGCCGAGAGCATCCGCGAGGAGAACGAGCGCATTTTGGAGATCGTGAGCGGCCGTTTCGTGCAAACACAGAGCGAAGCGGAACCTTATTAGGGCTACAAACGCCCGGACCCATCGGGCTTTTGTATAGATGCAAGGCACGGCATTTTATGGAAGGGAGGTGAAGAAGATGGACACAGTTGCGATGAACATGGCGATATCGGCCATGGGCGGCGCAATGCAGACGACCACCACGGCCACGAATGACGGCCTGTCCCAACAGGGCATCGATTTTGCCAGCATCCTGGCGGCCATGGGCGGCACCGGTGACGGTACAGATGCCCTGAGCGGGCTGACCACCACCGACCCGACCGCCCTGATGTACATGGCGCTGCTGGGCAATGGAAACGGCACAAACTGGCAGGACCTGCAGAACACCCTGATGCTGGACGCGCTGAAATCCCTGAGCGAAAGCGAAAAACCCCTGGTGACGGACCCGGCGCTCTCCCAGCTGCTACAGCTGCTGCAAAACCTGGGCCAGAGCGACGGCGCCGGCGAAGCGGACATCCTGGACGTGATCGAGCGGCTTC
>JBFXKS010000237.1:0-3172 GCA_050173515.1 Oscillospiraceae bacterium
AAGCTGAGCCCCAGCAAGGCCACCGACGCCGTCGTCACCTTTAAAAGCAGCAAGCCCAGCGTGCTGCAGGTGGACAAGGCCGGCCGCCTGACGGCGCTGAAGATGGGCAAGGCGAAGCTGACGCTGAAGGCCGGCGGCAAAACGGCCACGGCCACCGTGACAGTGGTGGCGCCGGTGGCGCGTGTGGTGCTTGAAGGCGCGCCCAAAAGCCTGAAGGTGGGTAAAAAAGTGGCCTTGGAGCCAGACTTCGTGTGGCGCGGGCTAGGTGGCAACTACAAGCCAAAGCTGAGCTGGACCAGCAGCAACAAAGAAATTGCCACCGTGAGCAGCAAGGGTGTGGTGAAGGCCAAGAAGCCCGGCAAGGTGAAGATCACCGTGAAGACATGCAACGGCAAAAAGGCCACGGTGAAGATCACCGTGAAGAAGTAGCACCCAGCGGCCGGCCCGCGTCTCTGCGGGCCGCCACAAAGCAAACCGACCTGCCCCGGAGCCATCGGCAGGTCGGTTTTTCTCTGTTTTTCACCGGCGGCGGTACACTGCGCGCTGTGCGCGGCGCTGCACGCGCCGCTTTTTGCGCCGGGCGGCCAGCAGCAGCACGGCCCCCACCACCAGCGCCACCAGGCCCGCCGCGCCCAGCACCACCCAGCCCACCGGCAGCGGCGCGCGCACTGTCACCGCGCAGGCGGCCGTGGCAAAGCCGTCGGCCGAGGTTGCCGTGATGGTGGCCTCGCCCGCTTTGTGGGCCGCCACAAAGCCCGTTTCGTCCACCGTGGCCACCGCCTCGTCGGACGAGGTGAACCACACGCCGGGCTCGGTCACGTCTTCCGGCTGCACGCCGGCGGCCAGCTGTGCCGTTTCACCCGGCGCCAAGGCCAGCTGCGCGTGGCTCAGGGTGCATTCGGCCGCCGGGATGGTCTCTTTGCTGGCACACAGCGCGCCGCACACCGTGCAGTGCTGCTCCATCACGCCAGGCTGGCCGGCGGCCAGCTGCCACTGGCCCGGCGTGTGGGCGGGCGCGGTGTAGTTAGCCACGTAGCTGTAGCCACAGCCGGCGCAGCTATGGGTGGTGTGGCCAAAGTGCTCGCAGCCGGGCGCGGTGAGCGCCTGGGTATACTGGGGCTGGGCGCACCGCTCCGGCAGCAGTGGCGCGGAATAGTCCTGCGTCTCATCGCTGGTGAACTGCGCCACGGTGTTGTCTGCGATCTCCAGAATCCAGTGCATCTGCTCGCCGATGACCGCCGCGCTGTAGGCCCTGCGGCTGGCCACGTGCTCGAAAAAGCGGATGGTGGCGTCCACGGTGTTGCCCCGCACGGCGCCGGCGTGGCCGGTGTCGTCGGTGTGCACGTAGTACATGCCCACCACACCGCCGTTGTGCACATAGCCGTGCACCGAGGTGTAGGCCGCCAGCTTCACAGTGCAGCCCTCGATGTCGGCGTAGCCGCTGGCCAAAATGCCCCCCATGAACTCCTCGCAGTTCATGGCATCGTTGGTGTCCACCAGCACCAGCTCCACATCGGCGCTGCACCGCGCAATGGTGCCATAGCCAAAGCCCATGATGCCCGCAATGCCACACATCTTGTTCGGCATGCGCAGTGCCAGCCGGCCCTCCACGCGGCAATCCGTGATGGTCACCCCTTCGCCATAGCCCACCAGCCCCGCCACATAGGCGTTTTCGGTAGTATCCAGCGCCAGCTGCACGCCCAGCAACTCCAGGTTTTGTATGCTTGCGCCCACGCAGCGGGAAAACAGCGCCGCAAACACCGTGTCGTAGGGTTTGCGGTTGCCGTCCACGCTCACGGCCGTCTGGGCGTCCGCCTCTTGGATGCTCAGGTTGTACAGGGCAAAGCCCCCGCCGTCGAAGGTACCGTCAAACGGGATGGGCGCCCACGGCGCATCGCCCATGTCGATGTGGGCCATCAGCCGGTAGCTTGCGCCGGGGTCCTCGGCCATGGCCTCCAGGCCCGCCCGGTCCCATATCTCCGTCGTGGCGCCCGCCTCGGCGGCCCGTGCCGCCGGGGCGCCGAGGCCCGTGGCCCAGCCGGCCAGACACAGGCACGCCACCACCATCGCAATGGCTTTTTTCATATCCACACACCCTTCATGGCCTTTTCGGCTCACATCTTTTCGGCCAGCCGCTGTTTCAAAAGTTGTTTGATCTCCCCGGCGCAGCAGCGCTTGGTGGGGTTCATCTCCTCGCAGTTGCCGCTGGTGCACGCGCCGGTCATTCGGCGGATGTCCGCAAGGGTGCTTGCCCCGGCGTCTATGGCTGCCAAAATGGCGCTCTCTGGCACTTTGTCGCAATGGCACACCATTTTATCTGTATTTTTTTCCATTTTTTCTCCTCTTTTGGCGGCCGCCCGCTTTCCCGCCGTGCCTTTCGCCGGCTGTGCTGCGGCCGCCAAAAATCGCCCCGGCAAAGCCGGGGCGGTTTTTGTTGGTATGCCCGACAGGATTCGAACCTGCGACCTATAGAGTCGGAGTCTATCGCGCTATCCAGCTGCGCCACGGGCACCTGCTTTGCCGCTCGGCATTTTCGGGGCATTATTCTGCCATTTGTTTGGCATTTTCCCCGGCCGCTGCCTGCCGCACAATTTATTATACCTATATTTAAGGTTTTGTAAAGCCGTCCGTTTTCTTTTTCTCGCGGGCATTCAAGGATAGCATAAGTGAAAAATCTATGCTATGATGGGCATATCTGATTACCCTTGGCTTTCGCCGCGCGCGACAGGAGGCCTTTTATGGACCTGAACAAAGCGACCCTGAGAAAAATAGCCCTGCTGGTGGGCGGCGGCGTGGTGTTGGCCTGGCTGCTGAACAACTTCGATTTTTTGGGCACCCTTTTGTCCGGCATCTGGGCCCTTCTTTTCCCGTTCATCCTTGGCTTCGTCGTCGCATTTTTGCTCAACCTGCCCATGCGCGCCATCGAGCGCGTCATCTTCCGCGGGCGCGGCGGGCGCGCGCGCCGGCCCGTCAGCTTCATCCTCACCGTGCTGGTGGTGCTGGCTGTCATCGCGCTGGTGCTGGTGCTGCTGGTGCCGCAGCTGGTGCAGACCGTGTCCACGCTGGTAAGCAGCATGCCCGGCTACATCCAGCACTGGCAGGCGGTGCTGAAGCCCTATGAAGACTACATTCCCGAAGTTCAGCAGTGGCTGCAAAACCTGAACATCGACTG
>JBFXKS010000238.1:0-3149 GCA_050173515.1 Oscillospiraceae bacterium
AAGCTGCGCCTGCCCGGGCGGCCCGAGGACATTCCCGGCCGGCAGGCCGCTGCTGCAGTGGGCCAGTGCGAGCTGATGTACACCTATGACCGCCTGGTTTCGAAATTTCACCACGTGGTGGCCCAGATCCTTCTGACCGCCGAGGACATCCACCAGCCGGAGCGCCGCCACAACGTGATGGCCACGCTGACGCGCCTGCTTCAGCAGGGGGCCATCCCCATCATCAACGAGAACGACACCGTGGCCACGGCCGAGCTGGAGGGCGGCGTGATCGGCGACAACGACACGCTGAGCGCCGAGGTGGCCCACTTTGTGGATGCACAGCTGCTGGTGCTGCTCAGCGACATTCCCGGGCTGTTCACCGCCGACCCCCGCAAGGACCCCACGGCGCGCCTGATCCCGCTGGTGCACGCGGTGGACGACGCCATGCTGGAGGCCGCCGGCGGCGCGGGCAGCGGCTTTGGCACCGGCGGCATGCGCACCAAGCTGCTGGCCGCCCAACTGCTGCAACAGCACGGCATCGACATGGTCATCACCAACGGGCAGAACCCGGAGTCCCTGTACGAGGTGGTGGCGGGCATGCCGGTGGGCACCCGGTTCGCGTTCAGCAAAACGAGCGAGACCCCCTAGGCCGGGCCCAGCGCCACTGTGCCTGAAAGGAGCCAGCCATGCACGACATCCAAACCCTGCTGCAAAAGGCCCAGGCGGCAAAGCCGCTGGTGGCCGCCCTTGACGAGCCTGTGCGCGACGGGCTTTTGCAGGGCATGGCCGCCGCGCTGCTTGCAGAAAAAGAGGCCATTTTGGCCGCGAACGCACAGGACGTGCAGAACGCGCAGGGGCGCATTGCCGACGTGATGGTGGACCGCCTGCGCCTGGACGACGCGCGCGTCGCCGAGATGGCACAGGGTGTTTTAGACGTGGCCGCGCTGAAAAGCCCGCTGGGCTGTGTGGAGAGCGAGGTGCTGCGGCCGGGCGGCCTGCGCATCCAAAAAGTGCGCGTGCCCATGGGCGTGGTGGCCATCATCTACGAGAGCCGCCCCAACGTGACCAGCGACGCCGCCGCCCTGTGCCTGAAAAGCGGCAACGTGTGCCTGCTGCGCGGCGGCAGCGACGCCATCCACTCGAACCGGGCCATCGCCGCCGCGCTGCGGCGTGGCATCGCCGAAAAAGGCGGCCCGCAGGACGCCGTGCTGCTGGTGGAGGACACCAGCCACGCCGGCGCCGGGGTGTTGATGGCCGCCCGCGGGCAGGTGGACCTGCTGATCCCTCGCGGCGGTGCGGGGCTGATACGCGCCGTGGTGGAGGGCGCCCGCGGCGTGCCGGTGATCGAGACGGGCACCGGCATCTGCCATGTGTATGTGGACAAGGCCGCCGACCTTGACATGGCGGTATCTATTTTGTATAATGCCAAAACCAGCCGGCCCAGCGTGTGCAACTCGGCGGAGGTGTGCCTGGTGCACAGCGCCGTGGCCAAGGCCTTTTTGCCCATGGCCGCCGCCGCGCTGGCACCCAGGGTGCAGCTGCGGCTGGACGCGCGCGCGGCCGCCATCATCGCCGGGGTGCCGGCCGGGCCAAACGACTTCGACACCGAGTTTCTGGACTTTATTCTGGCGGTGGGCGTGGTGGACAGCACCGAGGAGGCCATTGCGCACATCAACCGCCACTCCACCCACCACAGCGACGCCATCGTCACCGGCGACGCCGCCGCGGCCGCGGCCTTCACCGCCGCGGTGGACAGCGCCGCCGTGTATGTGAACGCCTCCACCCGCTTCACCGACGGCGGCGTGTTCGGGCTGGGGTGTGAGATGGGCATCTCCACCCAGAAGCTGGGCGCGCGCGGGCCCATGGGCCTGTATGAGCTGACCAGCTACAAATATGTGGTGCAGGGAGACGGGCAGGTGCGATAGCCTGGCACAACACGGTCATCGAAAGGAAAACTATGGCAAACGAAACGCCAACACCCAAAAAGGACAACGCACAGGCCAAGCAGAAAAAAGAGGAGCAGGCCCGCGCGCAGCGCCGGCGCAGCCGCCAGCTGCTGGGCTTTGCCATCAGCGTGCTGGTGGTGGTGGGCGCCGTCAGCATCATCATGAACGGCATTTCGCTCATTGGCAACCTGATGCAGAACGATGACGAGATAGAGGAGTACCGCAGCCGCTTTGAATCGATGGTGTGGTTCGACCTGCTGCCGTTCGACTCGGTGACGCAGGTGGACGAAAACAGCCTGAAGCAGATTGCCATCTGGGGCGTGATGTCGCAGCTGGGCGATACCATCGGCCGCAGCGAATATGGCGAGCCGCTGGTGCCCGCCGCCGATGTGGACCGCTTTGGCGTGCGGCTTTTCGGGCCGGACTTCCGCTTCAGCGGGCACAGCTCCTTTTCCGATGTTGGGCTGGACTTGCGCTACCAGTACGACGAGGCCACCCAGACCTATATCGCGCCGTCCACCGGGCTGATGCCCTACTACCTGCCCAGCGTGGTGGAGATAAAGCGCGAGGCGGGCGGGGTGCGCCGCGTGGTGATGGGCTATGTGAGCACGCGCACCAGCGACGACCGCATGGTGAACACCCCCGACTTTGACCACCCGGCCAAATATATGGACTACATGCTGCGGCGCGACGGCGGCGAGTATTACCTGTATGCGCTGCAGCGCAACACCACCCACATTCCGGAAACAGCGACCGAGGCGGCCAGCGCGCCGGCGGTGCAGCCGGCCTTCAGCCTGCCGCCAGACTCCCTGCCGGCCGCGTCCTCCAGCGCGGCGTCCTCTTCCGAGGACGACAGCGACGCCGGTTCCGACATCAGTGGCAGCGATGACAGCGATGCTTCGGATGAGGCCAGCGACGCGGACAGCTCCAACGCGGAGAGTGACAGCGACGCGGCTTAGCGTGGCAAACATCTCTCAACAATAAAAACCGGCTGTGGAAAGGGCACACAGCCGGTTTTTTCTGCCTGTTTCTGTGGCATCATCCCATGCGGGAAGCCTCGATGTACTCCTCCAGCGTGACGCCGCGCTCGGCGATGACCTCGGCGTGGTTGGCGCCCACATAGCGGTAGTGCCACGGCTCCCACGCGATGTGCGTGATGGCCTCGGTCTCTTTCTGGTAGCGGTAGATGAAGCCGAAGCGGGTGCAGTTCTGCTGCAGCCA
>JBFXKS010000239.1:0-3134 GCA_050173515.1 Oscillospiraceae bacterium
GAGGGCATTGCCCGCCTGCAGGCCTCGGTGGCCTAGCGCGGCATAATGGAAAAAAGATGTAAAATCGGTGTCTTTTCCACATGGCGCCGGTTTTAGTTTTCCCGGCGGGTTTTGGGCGGAAAACTGCATGGGGTACAGCCTGTACAAAGCCGTGGGGGTTTGCTATAATGTTCCAAATCAAAAGGGCCGTCACAAAAGTGGCGCGCCCTGAAAAAAGGTAGAGGATCCCGATGGAACAGAAGCTGTTTGCCGATATGTACGGCAATTTACCGATCCCGGTGCTGGTGTGTGAAAACACAGAGGCGATGCCGGTGGTCTATATGAATATGCAGGCGGGCATCCTGTTTGCGCCGTCCCGCTCGGTGGACCGGCTGGTGGGCAAACAAGTGGACAGGACTGTGGACGACCTGCTGGAGTTCAAAAGCCCGGAGGACCAGGCCACCTTTCACGCCGAGGCGCGCAAGAATGGCCGCATCGAGCCGCGCAGCTGCAACGCCCGCACCTTCGAGGGCAAGAAGGTGCGGGTGCGGCTGGCCGGCAACGCGGTGGCTGGGCGCGGTGCACACGACTGTTTTGTGCTGTACATGGCGCAGCTGCCGGAGCTACAGCCGAAGGACGAGGTGGGCGAGGAGGAACGGCTGTCGGCTATCATCAACGCGTCGTTTTTGGCCGGGAACGTGAACGACTCTATCCAAACGGTGCTGGCCATAGCCGGCCAGCAGCAAAAGGTGAGCCGGGCCTATGTTTTTGAGGAAATCTCTGCCACCACCACCCGCAACACCTACGAGTGGTGTGCCCCCGGTGTGGAGCCGGCCATCCAGGACCTGCAGGATTTAAAGAAAGAGGACTACAATTACGACGTGATCGTGGAGTCGGGCAAGTACAACACAAGCGACGAGCGCACGCTGCCCGACGAGGACCGTGAGATACTGGAGATGCAGGGCATCCGCTCGCTGGCCATCATCCCGCTGTACGACTATGGCAAGCCACTGGGGTTTGTGGGCTTTGACGACACCGAGAACTACCGCGAGTGGAGCCAGAAGGAGATCACCTTCCTGCGCAACATCTCCAATATCCTGGCCACGCAGATCAAGCGGCGCAACGCCGAGCAGGGGCTGATGTACAGCCAAAGCGTGCTGCAGATCATGCTGGATGCGTCGGACGACGTGGTGTACGCCAACACACTGGACGACTACACGCTGAAATTCGTGAGCCGCTCGCTGGCCGATGCATTGGGCAAAGAACCCGAAGAGCTTTTGGGCAAGGTGTGCTGGCAGGTGCTGCAAAAAGACCAGACCGGCCCGTGCGATTTTTGCCCCATCCCGCACATCGTCATCGAACCGGGGGCCGAGCGCTCCAAGATGTATGTGTGGGAGGCGCAGAACTCGGTGACCGGCAAGACCTACCTGGCCAAGGACAGCATTGTGAAATGGGTGGACGGCCAGTACGTACATGTGGAGACGGCCGGGGATATCTCCACCCGGAAGGACTATGAGGAACAGCTAACCTACTATGCCTCTACCGACGTGATGACCGGAGCCTACAACCGCAACTGGGGCGGCCGTGTGATAGAAGAGAAGCTGCAGAAGGCCAGGGCGGTATCGTCGCTGGTGTTTGTGGACCTGGACGGCCTGAAAAAGGTGAACGACCAGTATGGCCACGCGGCCGGCGACGAGATGATCGTGGAGACGGTGAACGCGCTGTGGCGCTATGTGGGGCCGGACGAGGTGATTTGCCGCTGGGGCGGCGACGAGTTTTTGCTGTGGGTGTATGGCTCCGCCGACGAGGTGCAGCAGCGAATGGCCGAGGCGGAGGCGGCGCTGGACGAATACAACAGAGTCAATGGCAAGCCGTTCAAGCTGGCCTTCAGCTATGGCGTGGTGGAGGTGAAGCCGGGCAGCGCGGTAACACTGGACGCGCTGGTGACCGACGCGGACAAGCGCATGTACGAGAGCAAGATGGAAAAACGGGGCCTGGCCCTGAACCGCCGCCGCGGCGACGGCACTGAATGAGCAGCGTTGTGGGCAAACAAAAACAGCCCCGGGGTTCCCTTGCGGAACCCCGGGGCTGCTTTTGTTGACAGAATAGATTGACCTAGTAGTTCTCGGCGCGAATTTGGAAGTAGGCCTTGGGGTGGGCGCAGACGGGGCAAATCTCGGGCGGGCACTTGCCAATGACGATATGGCCGCAGTTGGCACATTGCCAGAAGGCCTCGCCGTCGCGCGAGAAGCACAGGCCTTTTTCTACGTTGTCCAGCAGCTTCAGGTAGCGCGCCTCGTGCTCTTTCTCGATGGCGCCGACTTTCTCGAACAAAAAGGCGATCTTGGTGAAGCCCTCTTCGCGTGCCTCTTTGGCAAAGGTGTCGTACATGTCGGTCCACTCGTAGTTTTCGCCCGCGGCGGCGTCGCGCAGGTTATCGGCGGTGGAGGGGATGTCGCCGTCGTGCAGCAGCTTGAACCAGATCTTGGCGTGCTCCTTCTCGTTGCGGGCGGTCTCTTCAAACAAATCCGCGATCTGCTCAAAGCCGTCGCGCCGCGCCTTGGACGCATAGAAGGCGTACTTGTTGCGGGCCTGGCTTTCGCCGGCAAAGGCTTCCTGCAAGTTTTTTTCGGTTTTGCTTCCCTTTAATTCTGCCATTTTTTCACGACCTCCATTTATATAATGTATTTATGAATGCTCAAAGGTTGGGCCTTTCTGTGCGGCGGCGCAGTGCGGGCACAGGCCGGTAAAGGTGATGGTGCAGGCCTCGTACACAAAACCGGGCGCCGGCTGCAGCTGCCCCAGCAGGGCGTCGTCGTAGGGTAGCGGGGCGTCGAACACGCGGCCGCAGCCCGTGCAGCGGAAATGGTGGTGGGGCCGCAGCTCGAAGTCAAAGCGGTCGGCCGCGTTCAGGTGGGAGACGCGGCGAATGTCCCCCCGCTGGGCCAGCAGCGACAGGTTGCGGTAAACGGTGGCGCGGCTGATGCTGGGGTGCTGCTGCGCGATGCGGGTGTAGACCTGTTCCGCGGTGGGGTGGTCGTGCATGGCGCGCACCGCCTGAAGGACCAAGTCGCGCTGGACGGTGTTGCGGGTGGTAGCCATAAATGAGAATATCTCCTTAATGAGAATAATTATTGATTATAATTTTACCATAC
>JBFXKS010000240.1:0-3133 GCA_050173515.1 Oscillospiraceae bacterium
GAGGCTTCCAGGGGCGAAAACTCTTGCCCCCAGCAGCGGCGGGCGTTTTGCGCCCGCCGTTTGTCTTGCCTTTGGTTGTGGAATATGCTACCATATAGCTACACTAACCACCATTCGTTTTCTATCCAGGGCGGGGCGGCCATCTTCACGGGTGGCCGCTTTGGAGGGGACGCTTCAAAATGGACTATGGGGACGCTTTATAGCGGAAAGTGTTCATCGCACGGCCAAGGGTCAACCGCTTGCTGCAGCAGGCGGCCGGATATCCTTTGGTTTTGGTGTCGGCCGGCGCCGGATACAGCAAGCGCCACTCGGTCGCCACGTTTTTGGCCGGCCAACCAGCCCATGTCATCTGGCTGCGCGTGGCCAAGCTGGACAATGTTGCCACGCGGTTGTGGCGCCATCTGGCCAAGGCCCTGGAGCAAAACGATGCGACGCTTTTTGCGGGCCTGGAGGAACAGGGCTTTCCCGCCACGCGCGAAAGCTTCGATCAGTTCATGCGCCTGCTTGCCCGCAAAACACGCGAAGGCAAGCAGGTTTTTATTGTGTTTGAGGACTACCAGCACATCACAGACCCCAGCATCCATCGCTTTGTGGAGCAGCTGGCCCTGCTGCAGATGGAAAACCTTTGCCTGATGCTGCTGGCGCAGCGGCCGGTGGGGCTGGAACTGGCCGAGCACGAAAGGCAGGGCCTGGTTTTCCACCTCACCGCGCGCGACTTGCAGTACACCATGCCGGAGATCACCGCTTTGCTCTACCATCACCACCGCAACTATCCGGGCAGTTACCTGGACGATTTTTACCGCCGCACACAGGGGTGGCCCATGGCCGTGCGCTACCTTGTTGCCCAGCAGGACCCCGGCCCCGATGCGCTGGGCCTGCAGCCGGACGACCTGCAGGGGCCCATGCACCTGTTCAACCAATTATACTACGCCACCTACCCGGCCGCTTTCCAGCAGCTGTTGGTGCGGCTGGCCGGCCTGCCGCTCTTCAGCGCAGGGCTGGTGGCCGCCCTTGGCGCCACGCCGCTAAAAGCGGTGCTTGGCGCGCTAGAGGAGCATCCCTATGTCATTTTAGACCCCATCTCTTCGGCCTACAGTTTCCACAGCATGTACCGCGATTTTCTGCTGAACAAGCAGGCCGCCCTGCCGGAAGCTTTGCTGGCAGAGACCCAGGCTGTTGCAGGCGACTGGTTTGTGCAAAACGGCTTTCCCATGGAGGCGGTGGCCTGCTACGAAAAATGTGGACGTTATGACGACATGTGCGCGACTATTGCGGGCTTGCCCACGGTGTGCGCTGAGGACGGCATGGTCGATTTTGTGCTGGACTGCCTGGCCCGCCTGCCCGCAGACTATGCCGAGACCCACCCCCAGGTGCGCTGCACGTGGGCGGCCATGCTGCTCAATGGCGGGCGCATAGACGAGGGCGAGGCGCTGCTGAAGGCGCTGCTGGAAGAATATGAGGCCAAAGAGCCCACGCCGGAGAACACCGCCTTTCTGGGTGAGGTGCACATCATGTTGGCAGATTACAGCTTTGTGCGCAACGACGATGCCCTGCTTGAACATTATCGCCGCGCGGCTGAATGCCTGCCCGACGGCAGCCGCCTGCGGGATGCCCGCTTTATGCTGGCGGAAAACCACAGCGTGCTGTACCTGCGCAACAACCATGCGGGCGAGCTGGACTATATGGTGCGCTTGTTTGCCCAGGCCATGCCCATTGGGGCCGCGGTGATGAACGGCTGCGGGCAGGGCTTTGAGCACCTGGCTGCGGCCGAGGCCGCCTATTTCACCTGGGATATGGCCGCTGCGCAAACGGCCGCCTACCGCGCGCTGTATGCGGCCGGTGAGGTGGGCCAGCACGACATTGTTTGCAATGCGCGCTTTTTGCTGGTTCGGCAGGCGTTTATGGAGGGGAACTATGCCGAGTCGCTGCGGCAGTTGCAAGAGCTGAACATCTATGTGGAGCAGAACGGCCTGGCTTGGCTGTCTGTTCTGCGCGACTGTGTGGCCGGCTGGTTTTACATCCGCCTGGGCCACTTCGATCGCGTGCCCAAATGGCTTTCCAGCCAAACGGTGAGCGCGGTGCGGCAAACGCTGGCCGGCACGGGCCGCCCGCAGCTTATCTGGGCCAGCTGCCTGCTGGCGCAAGGGCGCTATGCCGAGATGCTGGCCTTGTCTGAGCGTGCGGACGCCTTCTATGCCGAGATAGGCCTGTGGGGCGCCCGGCTGCACATGCACATCATGCGCGCCGTCTGCCTGTTCAAAACCGGGGATACCTCTGCGGCCATGGACGCGCTGTACGCCGCCTATGATATGTCGTGGCAAAACGGCATCGTCACGCCTTTTGTGGAGCAAGGCAAAAATATGCGCACCCTCATTGAGGCCGCCCGCCACAGTGCGCTGCCCTTTCAGGCCGACTGGCTGGACACCGTGCAGAAGAAATCCAGCACCTATGCCAAGCGCCTGTCCACCCTGGCCGCCGAGGACCAAAAACGGGTCAACGCCCAAAGCGGCACGGCCGGCACGCTTACCGATCGCGAGGTGCAGGTGGTGCGTTACCTGGCCCAGGGCCTCACGCGGGATGAGATCGGCCAGCAGATGCACATCTCGGTGAACACCGTGAAAAGCTTGCTCAAGCAGATCTATAATAAGCTGGACGCCGTGAACCGTGCCGATGCCGTTCACATCGCGACCCTGATGGGGCTCATTGCCTGAGTGACGCCGGCCAAATGCAAAAAATTAAAGCGACAGCGCTCTGCCGAGTAAGCGCTGTCGCTTTTTTTCGGGCCAGGGGTACCCGAAAAAAGGAAGAAAGGCAAAGGGGATGTTATTGGGCTTTTTGCCCGGGATAGGCGTAGTGCTTGTGGATGTCGACGCGCGTGGGAACGGCCGGGTCCAGCTGCACGTTCAGGTGGCTGAAGTCGGCGTAGCCGCCGGTCATGGCCGTGGCATAGCTGAACAGCGCGGTACGGTATCCTGCAAAATGGCTCAGGGTGCAGCGCATCCGCAGTGTCTCGCCCAGCCGCTTCCAGCTGCGGCCGTTGCTGGAGTAAAAGGATCGGGCGCGGTCTTCTTCGCAGCCGAAGGTGTACTCGATGCGCAGGTATACCGTGTCTCGCAGGTAGGTTTCACGCACC
>JBFXKS010000241.1:0-3128 GCA_050173515.1 Oscillospiraceae bacterium
TGGCAGGGGCAGAAGGATTCGAACCCTCGGCACGCGGTTTTGGAGACCGCTGCTCTACCAACTGAGCTATGCCCCTTTTTCCTGCTTTGCGCTGCCCGCGCGAAGCCGCGCGGCCGGCCTTTCATAATTTACCACAGCACCCGCCAAATGTCAATCGGCCAGCGGCAGCGGTTTTGCGCCGTCCCCAAGGTCTTTCTCCATCGAGAACAGCCCGCTGGACGCCTGCAAAATCTCCTTTTCAGGGATGGCCACAAAAATGTCCACCAGCTCTTTGTCCAGCTGGCTGTCCGCCGCTTTTTCGATGATGCGGATGGCCTCGATATAGCTCTTGCGCGGGCGGTACACGCGGTCTGAAAACAGGGCCGAAAACGTGTCCGCTATGGCAATGATCTTCGACTCCAGCGGAATCTGGTTGGCCGGCAGGCGGTAGTAGCCGCGCTGGTCCATGCGCTCGTGGTGGCACAGGATGATATTGCCCAGCTCGCTGAAACTGGTCTGCGCCAAAATCTCCTTGCCCATGCGCGGATGCGTGCGGATCACCGCCATCTCCTCTTCGGTCAGCGGGCCGGGCTTGTTCAAAATGGCGTCCGATATGCCGATCTTGCCGATGTCGTGCAAAATGGCCGCGTCTTTCAGGTGCTCCTTGTTTATCTGTGCCTTCAGGTCTTCCGGCAGGTGGCGATAGAACACCATCACCAGGTTCATCACATGCACCGAGTGGCCGCGCGTATACTGGTCTTTGGCCTCCATCGCGTTTACCAGCGTGCGAATGATCTCGTCCGTCTGGCCCATGATGGTCTTCGACATCTGCCGCTGCACGGTGATGACCACATAGACGAACACCGCGCCAAAAAAGAAAACCATCGCGATCAGAAGGTCGCTGTTTTGCATCTCGGTGCGCAGCGTGTAAACGATGCCCAGCGCCAGGTACCCCGCCAGAAAGAACAGCATCAGCACCATGCACAGCACATAGGTCCAGCGGGAAAACACCCGCTGGAAGTAAGACTCCGTTCGCAGGCTGAGAAGCGAACGGTAGTAGATGATGATGCTGTAGAGCATGATGGCGGCGCCCGCAAAAACAGACGCGACACAGAGTCCCTGCATATCCACCCTTCCTCACTTGCACGCCCACATATTTTTGGCGTTGCTGGAAAAGAGCCGGTGACCCGGCTGCATACACAGCTATTGTACCACACCGCGGCGCCCTTCAACAAGCCTTTTGCCGTGGGGGCGCTACGCCTCGCGCCCTGCGCGCACCTCTATCATCTCGCCGGCAATGCTGATGGCCAGCTCTGCCGGGCTCTTGGCCTTGATGGCCAGGCCGATGGGCATGTGCACCTCGTCGATGTTGCGCTGGCTGATGCCCGCCTGCCTCAGCTTTTCACTCACGGCGGCTATCTTGCTTTTGCTGCCGATGACGCCCACGTAGGCATAGCGGCTGCGCAGCACCTGCTTTTGCACTTCCAAATCGGCCGCGTGCCCGCGCGTCATCACCACGATATAGTCGCTGCTGCTCAGCGTGATGCTGGCGGCGATGTCGCCAAAGTCGCCCAATATCAGGTCCCACGCCGTGGGGAACAGCGCCTTCGTCACGAACTCGGGCCGGTCCTCAAACACCACACAGCGAAAGCCCAGGTGCGACAGCACCGGCACCAGCTCCTGCGAGACGTGCCCACCGCCAAAGATCACCACGCGGCCGGCGCGCACGATGGGCTCGCTGTACACGGTGCGCCCATCCATCTCGCGGCGCACTGGCCCGCGCCCCAGCAGGGACAAAAAATCTGTGTCCGGCATGGTGGAAAGGCGCTCGGGCACGCTGTCTTGCCCAAAGGTGCGCAGGCCGCCGCCCTCGGTATACAGGCCCATCGTCCAGTCGCCCGCCTCGGCCAGGTCGGTGATCAGCCAGGCGTCCTCGTCGCGGCCAAAGCTCTCGGCCACCGCCGCGGCAAACGCCGCGCCCGCCTCGCCCCCTAGCACATACTGGAAATACACCTTCACGTCCCCGCCGCATATCATGCCCAGGTCCTCCACCTCGTTGCGCCGCAGGATGAACGCCTTGGTGTAGGAATGTTTCTCGGCCAGCGCCTCTTTGGCCAACGCCTCGGCCCGGTGCTCCACCGCCCCGCCGCCAATGGTGCCGCGCAGCCGCCCGCTGGCGTCCACCAGCATGCGCGCACCAATGCCGTTGGGCGTGGAGCCCGAAGACGCAATGATGGTCACCAGCATCGCGTCTTTTCCACTTTCCAAAATCTCCGCCATCTGTTCAAACAGCTGTTCCATCAGGTTCTCCTCGCCCACCTTTTTCTGTTTTTAAAGCATAATATAGTTATTATAGGGCGGCGCCCGCCGCAAGTCAAACCCTGCTTTTCCCCGTTGACAAGCACCGCCCAAAGCCGTATAGTGTGAGGGAACCACCGCTGCTTTTCGGGAGGCACCCCATGACGTTCACTTGGAATGAAAACACCATCCGCTGGTATAAAAACGCCGGGCTATACACCGGCTTCTATACCGCGCTCACCCGGCGCCTTGTGCCGATGCTGCCGCCGGAGGAGTCCTTCTGCGACATGGGCTGCGGCCTTGGCCTGGTGGATTTGAACCTTGCGCAGCATCTGCACAGCATCACCTGCGTGGACATCAACGCCAGTGCCATCGCCGACCTCGAGGCGGAGATCGAAAAGCGCGGCATCACCACCATCCACACCGTTCTGGGTGATTGCTTCGAGGTGCCCGGCCCGTGGCACACCATCTACCTCAGCTTTTATGCCACCCGCCAGCTGGAGCGCTTTGCCAACCGCTGCCAGCGCCTGGTGGTGGTGGTAAGCGGAGAGAGCGAGACCCAGCTTTTCCCAAACACCCGCCGCACCCAGCACCGCGACACCATCGCCGACGAAGTGGCGTACCTGGAGAGCCAGCACCTGCCCTACCAGCTTTCCGTGGAACCCATGGAGTTTGGCCAGCCCTTTCAAAGCCTGCACGACGCGCGCTGCTTTGTGGAGACCTACGACCCCGGCATCACCGCCCAAGAGCGCGACGCCTTCCTGGCTTCGCGCCTGGTGCAAACCAGCATCCCCTGCCTGCCACTCTTCATGCCGCGCGAAAAACCGGTCGGCATCTTCGACATCGACGTG
>JBFXKS010000242.1:0-3121 GCA_050173515.1 Oscillospiraceae bacterium
GTGGGGTGGTCGTGCATGGCGCGCACCGCCTGAAGGACCAAGTCGCGCTGGACGGTGTTGCGGGTGGTAGCCATAAATGAGAATATCTCCTTAATGAGAATAATTATTGATTATAATTTTACCATACTTCTGAAAAATGTCAAGCGGCGGACGAAATTTTTTTCTGCCCATGGCGAATGGGCTTGTGCTATGGGCATAAAAGTGCTATAGTAATACTATAAACTATACCAAAATGGTAGCATATAGACCGCAAAGAAGGAGACGGCTGTTATGTTGGAGCTGAAGAATGTATCGTTTCGTGCGGCGGGCGTGGCGGGCGAAGTGGAGATATTGAACGACGTGAGCTTTGCGCTGCCCACCGGGCGCATCCTGGTGGTCACCGGGCCGAACGGCGGGGGAAAGTCCACGCTGGCGCGGGTGATCATGGGCATAGAGAGACCCAGCGAGGGCAGCATTTTTTGGAACGGGCAGGACATCACCGCCCTGTCCATCACCGAGCGGGCGCGCCTGGGCATCGGCTACGCCTTCCAGCTGCCGGCCAAGTTCAAAGGCATCAAGATACGCAAGCTTTTGGAGCTTTCGGGTGGGCACGAGATGGACGAGATGGAGTGCTGCGCCTATCTGTCCAAGGTGGGCCTGTGCGCGCAGGACTACATCGACCGCGAGGCGGACGCCTCGCTCTCGGGCGGCGAGCTGAAGCGCGTGGAGATCGCCACGCTGCTGGCGCGCAACCCGCAGCTGGCCATCTATGACGAACCGGAGGCGGGCATCGACCTGTGGAGTTTTTCGATGCTGGTAGAGACCTTCCGCGCACTGCGCGAAAAGAAGGACCAGAGCGTCATCATCATCTCGCACCAGGAGCGCATTTTGCAGCTGGCCGACGACATCATGGTCATCGCCGCCGGGCGGGTGGAGAAATATGGCCCGCGCGACGAGGTGATGCCCGGGCTGCAGGTGGAGCCGGTGGACGAGGGCGTGTGCCCGGCGCCGGCGGTGTGGCGCGCGGTGGGCACCCAGGTGGACCGCGCGTGAAAAGGGCGATGAGCAACACAGGCGAGGGAGTGGAGCAATGAAGACGACAAAGACAAACATGGACAAACTGGACCTTGACGCGATTTCCAAGCGCTTGTTGAAAGTGGTGGCCGACATAGACGGCAAGGTGGACGGCGCGTTCAACCTGCGGCAGGACGGCGACAGCGTGGAGCGCTTTTCCACCGACAATATCCAGATACGCGCGCGCGAGGACGGCAAGCCGGGCATCGACGTGATCGTGAAGCCGGGCACCAAAAACGAGAGCGTGCACATCCCGGTGATCTTGATAGAGAGCGGCCTGAACGAGATGGTGTACAATGACTTCTTGATCGGCGACGACGCCGACGTGACCATCATTGCCGGCTGTGCGATACACAACTGCGGGCACGACAAAAGCGAACACGACGGCGTGCACACCTTCAACATCGGGCGCAACGCGCGGGTGCGCTACACCGAAAAGCACTACGGCGAGGGCGATGGCACGGGCGAGCGCGTGCTGAACCCCACCACCCACGTGCACATGGGCGAGGGCGCCGTGTGCGAGATGGAGATGACCCAGATAGAGGGCGTGTCGTCCACCATACGGGACACCACCGCCCACCTGGGCAAGAACGCGAAGCTGAACGTGTTTGAAAAGCTGCTGACACACGGCAGCCAGACGGCCGTGTCCAACATCGACATCCACCTGGACGGCGAGGGCAGCAGCGCGCGCATCGTGTCGCGCTCGGTGGCAAAGGACCACTCCAAGCAGGAGTTTCGGCCGGTGGCAATCGGCAACGCCGACTGCCGCGCCCACATCCAGTGCGACTCCATCATCATGGACCATTCGTCCGTGCGCTCCATCCCGGCCATCGAGGCCAACCACCCCGACGCGCAGATCGTGCACGAGGCGGCCATCGGACGCATCAACAGCGACCAGCTCATCAAGCTGGAGACGCTGGGCATGACCGAAGAGGACGCCGAGCAGGTGATCATCAACGCGTTTTTGGAATGAGCAGCAGATGAAAAAAGCTTCTCCCGGTTCTTTTCGGGAGAAGCTTTTTGTTTTGGTGCAAGGCGGGCAGGGCCTTACTGGGGCGGGGCGTTGTTGCCCGCCTGGGTGAGGCCCTTGTTTTTCCACCGGCCAGACAGGAAGTAGGGCACGGTGATGAGCAGGCCGATGGCCCACCCGGCAGGGTAGCAGAAGTGCATGTTGTCGCGCCCGAAGAAGTGCGCCAGCAAATAGGCGGCAGGCAGCCGCGCCAGCCACAGGCCCACCACGGCCGACGCCATGGGAACGATGGCCTCGCCCGCGCCGCGCATCACGCTGTTCAGCGAGAAGCTGATGGCGAGCATCCAGTAGAAGGGCATGATGCGGTTGATGAAGGCCATGCCCGCCGTGACAACGGCGGCCTCGCTGGTGAAAAGGCGCAGAAGGGCGGGCCCGGCGGGGATGACCAGCAGGCCCAGCACGGCGAAACACATGGAGTAGAGCAGCGCCGCGCGGATGCCGCCGTTCACGCGCTGCAGCTTGCGGGCGCCGATGTTCTGGCCGGTGTAGGTGGTGATGGCGGTGGCGATGCTTTGGATGGGAAAGAAGGCGAAGGTGTCCAGCTTGTTGGCGACGCTGAAACCCGCCGCATAGATGGAGCCATAGGTGTTGACCAGGCGCGTCATGAGGATGGTGGCGAAGCTGAACAGCGCCTGCTGGATACCGGCGGGCAGGCCCAGGCGGATGATTTGCCAGAAGATGCGTTTGTCGAAGCGAAAGCTGAAAGGGCGGATGCGTAGCTCGGGATATTTTTTATTGATGTAAAAGATGCCGAAGATCCAGCTGAAAAACTGGGCGATGATGGTGGCGATGGCCACGCCAGCCACGCCCAATGGGATGACGGCCACAAAGAAGAGGTCCAGCACGACGTTGATGAGCGCGGCGATGACCAAAAACAGCAGCGGGGTGCGCGCGTCGCCCACGCCCTGCAAAATGCCGGCGTTGGCGTTGTAGCCCAGCATGCCCATGAGGCCGGCCATCAAAATGACCATGTAGATATAGGCCTCCTCGCGGGTGTCGGCCGGGATGCGAATGAGGTCCAGCAGGGGGTTGGTGAAC
>JBFXKS010000243.1:0-3071 GCA_050173515.1 Oscillospiraceae bacterium
CGATGACGTCGCCGGTGTACTCCTCCGGCACGGTGACGGCAATCTTCATGATGGGCTCCAGGATGACCGGGGACGCCTTGCGCATGGCCTCTTTGAAAGCCATGGAGCCGGCGATTTTGAAGGCCATCTCGGAGGAGTCCACCTCGTGGAAGGAGCCGTCGTACAGGGTGACCTTGGCGTCCACCACCGGGTAGCCTGCCAGCACACCGGCCTGCATGGCGCCCTGGATGCCCTGGTCCACCGCGGGGATATACTCCTTGGGCACGGAGCCGCCCACAATGGCGTTGACGAACTCGTAGCCCTTGCCCATCTCGTTGGGCTCCAGGCGGATCTTGACATGGCCATACTGGCCGCGGCCGCCGCTTTGGCGGGCATACTTGGTGTCCTGCTCGGCCATCTTGCGCACGGTCTCGCGGTAGGCCACCTGGGGTGCGCCCACGTTGGCCTCCACCTTGAACTCGCGCAAGAGGCGGTCCACGATGATCTCGAGGTGCAACTCGCCCATGCCGGCAATGATGGTCTGGCCGGTCTCTTCGTCGGTGTAGGTGCGGAAGGTGGGGTCCTCCTCGGCCAGCTTGGAAAGGGCCACGCCCATCTTCTCCTGGCCGGCCTTGGTCTTGGGCTCGATGGCCACGCGGATGACCGGCTCGGGGAAGTCCATGCTTTCCAGGACGACGGGGTTGCGCGCGTCGCACAGGGTGTCGCCGGTGGTGGTGTTTTTCAGGCCCACCGCGGCGGCGATGTCGCCCGCATAGCACTCCTCGATGTCCTGCCGGTGGTTGGCGTGCATCTGCAAAATGCGGCCGAGGCGCTCGTTGTTGTCCTTCACGCTGTTGTAAGCCGGGCCGCCGGACTTTGCCACGCCCGAGTACACCCGGAAGTAGCACAGCTTGCCCACGTAGGGGTCGGTGGCAATCTTGAAGGCCAGCGCGCTGAAGGGCGCGTCGTCGGACGAGGGGCGGCTTTCCTCTTTGCCGGTGTTGGGGTTCACGCCTTTGATGTCGGCGATGTCTGTGGGGGCCGGCATGTAGTCCACAATGGCGTCGAGCAACAGCTGCACGCCCTTGTTTTTGTACGAGGTGCCGCACACCACCGGCACGATGGTGTTGTCGATGGTCTCCTTGCGGATGGCGGCCTTCAGCTCGTCCCTGGATATCTCGTCGCCCTCCAGGTATTTCTCCATCAGGGCCTCATCGTAGGTGGCCACCGCCTCGATCATTTCCTCGTGGTACTTGTTCGCGATGTCCACCATGTCCTCGGGGATGGCCTCGGTGCGGATGTCCTTGCCGAGGTCGTCGTAGTAGATGATGGCTTCCATCTCCACCAAATCGATGATGCCGCGGAAGGTCTCCTCTTTGCCGATGGGCAGCTGGATGGGCACCGGGGTGCACTTCAGCCGGTCTATCATCATGTCGATGACGTTGAAGAAATCGGCGCCCATGATGTCCATCTTGTTGACGTAGACCATGCGGGGCACGTTGTACTTATTGGCCTGGCGCCAGACCGTTTCGCTCTGCGGCTCCACACCGCCTTTGGCCGCCAGCACGGTGACGCTCCCGTCCAGCACGCGCAAGCTGCGCTCCACCTCAACGGTGAAATCCACGTGGCCGGGGGTGTCTATGATATTGATTCGATGACGATTCTTGAGGGCGGCTGCAGGGTCATCCAACAGGTCGGTATGGCTCCAGTAGCAGGTGGTGGCGGCCGAGGTGATGGTGATGCCGCGCTCCTGCTCCTGTTCCATCCAGTCCATCGTGGCGGCGCCGTCGTGCACCTCGCCGAGCTTGTGGTTGATGCCTGTGTAAAACAGGATGCGCTCGGTGGTGGTGGTTTTGCCGGCGTCGATGTGGGCCATGATGCCGATGTTTCTCGTCATCTGCAGAGAAACGTCTCTTGGCATAGTATCTCCTTTAAATGGTGTGTGGGCCCGCCGCGCTGCCATGCTGCGCCGCGCGGCGGGTGGGCCTGGCTTGCCGTGCAAGGGCCGGGTCCATCCCTTCGGGTTTTAATAACGGTAGTGGGCAAACGCCTTGTTGGCGTCGGCCATCTTGTGGGTGTCTTCGCGCTTTTTCACGGCGTTACCGCTGCTGTTCACCGCGTCCATGATCTCGCCTGCCAGCCGCTCGCGCATGGTGCGCTCGCCGCGGGCACGGGAAAAGTTGGTGAGCCAGCGCAGGCCCAGCGTCACCCGGCGTTCGGGGCGGACCTCCAGCGGCACCTGGTAGGTGGAGCCGCCGACACGGCGGGCCTTGACCTCCAGCGTGGGCATGATGTTCTCCAGTGCTTTTTCGAACATCTCCAGCGGGTCGTTGCCGGTTTTTTCGCGCACGATGTCGAAAGCGTCGTACACGATGCGCTGTGCAACGCCCTTCTTGCCATCGTACATGACATTGTTGATGAGACGTGTGACCATTCTAGAGTTGTACACGGGGTCCGCCAGTGGGACCCGCTTTGGAACATTCCCTCTTCGTGGCATCGTCTTCCCTCCTTCATCATAAAATGAAATCATCGGTACTCGGGCCGGGCACCTGGTGCGCCGCGCGCCGCAAAGGGCGCCGCCGGCCGCCGGGCGTGGCCCGTGGCTAGAACCGGGGTTCCATCGCCGCAAAAAGGGAGACCATATATATGCATCCCTTTTTTAGGGCAATTTGCCTTTTTTAAGCTTTCTTGGGGCGTTTGGCGCCATACTTGCTGCGGGCCTGGCCACGGCCTGTAACGCCCTGGGTGTCCAGCGTGCCGCGGATGATGTGGTAGCGCACACCGGGCAGGTCCTTCACGCGGCCGCCGCGGATGAGCACGACACTGTGCTCTTGCAGGTTGTGGCCGACACCGGGGATGTAGCTGGAGACCTCGATGTTGTTGGACAGGCGCACACGGGCCACTTTACGCAGGGCCGAGTTCGGCTTTTTGGGTGTCATGGTGCGCACCGCCGTGCATACGCCGCGCTTTTGGGGCGAGTTCTGGTTGGTGTACAGCTTTTTCTGGCTGTTGTAGTTCTTGCCCAGCGCCGGCGCCTGGCTTTTGCGCTCGCTGACCTCGCGGCCTTTTCGCACAAGTTGGTTGAATGTGGG
>JBFXKS010000244.1:0-3035 GCA_050173515.1 Oscillospiraceae bacterium
GGTGTCCAGCGATTTCATCGGCGACCCACGCACGTCGATTTTTGACGAAAAAGCGGGCATTGCGCTGACCGACACCTTTGTGAAACTGGTGAGCTGGTACGACAACGAGTGGGGCTATTCCTGCAAAGTGGTGCAGCTCATCGAGTACATGGACAGCGTGAAATAGAACTTTTTATCGCGTAAATATTGCCAATGCCTCTCTCGAAGCCTGCAAAGGCTTTCGAGAGGGGCGCTTTGCTTTTTGGCAGGGTGGGAACACCAACTACAGTATACATTGAAGCGTGGTAAAAGTGCAACTTTTTGGCGGATGGCGAAGAGGCGGTCCTGCGCGCATTAGCCCCAGAAAAAACAGGGGAAAACAGCCCCTGTTACCGGCCGGCCAGGAGGTGTTTTGGGGTGTAAAAGGCCTATAAAATGACCCCTGTTTTAGCTGGCTTATGATACCGCATTAAACCCCAGTAGTCAACTAGGATACTGTGTGAATTTTGTGAATTATGCGCACAGATTATTCTTGAAAATATACTAAATGCTGAATTGGGAGCAGCGCGCCAGCCCTGCCCGCCTGGTGTGCAGTGGGGGCCCTGTGGGAGTTGCCATTGCGGGTGGATTGAGATATAATTATACAAGCACGTTAGCGGGTGGCAAAAAGCCATCCGCGGCGATTTTTAAAACCGAGAGGGATAACGGTGGACGAAAAGAGCAAAGACAACAATCAGGAATATGCCCAGAAAAAGCGACGCCGCAGGGTGAAGAAAACCGTGCGGCGGGTGCTGGTGTTGTTTGTGGCGCTGGTGGTGATACTGGGCATGGCCTGGGGCATCACCGAGCTGATACAGGGTGGCGAGGCGGCGGTGCCAGTGGAGTCTATGCCGGAGGTGCCGCAGGCGGCGGTGTCCTTGCCGCAGGAGGTGCCGCAGCCAGAGGCGGAGCCACCGCCCATGCCCGAGGTGGACAATACCCAGTGGAACTTTATCGGCCCGGTGGAGCAAGAGCCGGAGACCATGCAGCTGATAACGCCCGACTACCGGATGATCGCGTTGCCCGAGAACGGCCGGGTGGACATGCGTTATTTCGACACGGTGACCTTCGTGGGGGACTCCATCACGCAGGGCATGTACCTGTGGGGCATCAAAAACGCACACTACTGCACCTACAAGAGCATCGGCCCAAAGGGCGTATACGATGGCTCGGTGTGGCAGAACGTGAACGGGACCAGCGAGATACCGATGGAGGCGTTGGTGGCCAGCCAGCCGGACAATGTGTACATCCTGCTGGGGCCCAATGCCATGGTGGCCTACCGGGACGACGAGATACTGGTGGCCTATTTTGAAGAGATGATCGACGCGATGAAGGAGAACCTGGATGAAGGGGTGGGCATCTACCTGCAGTCCATCACGCCGGTGCTGCCAAACAACCAGCCGGGGTTCACCATTGAACGTATCCAGCGGCTGAACGACATGCTGGCCCAACTGGCCTGGGAGAAGGACATCTACTTTGTGGACCTGCACGAGGCCCTGGCCCAGGAGGATGGCTGGCTGCGGCCAGAGTATGGCTCGGCCAAGGATGGCTATCACATGACGGCCACAGGGGTGAAGGCCTGGGTGGAATACCTGGTGACCCACACGGCCTACCACCCGCGCAACCCGTATTTGGAGGGCAGCCACTACTACACCCAGCAGCCCAGCGCCTGAGGCATGAAACAAAAAAGGCACGCATCTTTCACCGATGCGTGCCTTTTCGGTTGCTTTGAGTGATGCCCTACAGCGCGGCGATGACCGAGACCGCCAGGCGGTATTCGCTGAGGGTGAGGTCGGCCGCCGTCATGCTGCGGGCGGGCTCGTGCCCATCCACCACCCAGGTGTCCCACACGGCGTTGAAGTCGGGGTACTCCTCCATGGTGTTCAGGATGCACGAGGCGCGCAGCACGCGGGTCTTGTCGGTGCCCACGCTGGCCAGCAGGCGGTCTATCTGGTTGAAGACATCCTGGGCCTGGGTGCGCATGTCGCCCTCCAGCACCACCGACGTGATGCCGCTGACATAGCACAGCCCGCCATAGCAGACGGTGGTGCTGCGCCGCCCGTTCCCGCCGGAACGGATGATGTCCTCTTTACGCTCTGCCATTAGTAGTACTCTCCATCCTGGCCGCTGTCGTTGTAGATCTCGATGTAATCGTTCTTCTGGTCTTCAAAATACTGTAACACGCTGACCACGGCAAACACGGCGCCCAGCGCCAGCAGCACTTTGAAGAGGACACGGAAAATGGTTTTGAACATGACACACACTCCTTTACAGGTTTGATGGGTGGTTTGGGGCGAAGCGGGCAAAAAGGGCAGGAGACAGCGGCTGGGCGGTGCCGGCAAGGGGATGAGAGGCGCCGAGGCCGTCGGTGGCGCTGCCGAACTTGAACAGGGCAATTCCCAGCGGCGCGCCGCCGGCAGACAAAGCCAGCGGGGCCATCGCGGCGGGGCCAAGGGCAAACCGGCTCTCCCAAAACCAGCCCTGCTCGTCGTCGCCGCGGGTGAACACCGCCGCCAGCGGGTGGGCAAGGGCCTCGGCGGCCAGCGCGTGCAGTGGGGGCGGCGCTGCTGTGGGCCAAGCGGCAAGGCCCGCCTGTGTGGGCGAAGCACAGGCCAACAGGGCCTGCCCGCCGGGGCCCGCCAAAGCCAGCGCGATGGTGCTGGTGGGCGCAGGCGTGCGCTCGAAGGCACTGAGGCTGAGCTGCAGGGTGCCGCCCAGCAGGTAAAAGCGGGCCAGCGTATAGATGTGGGGGCCGCCGCCGGCGAAATAGCGGGCCTTGAGTGCGGGCAGCGTATCGAAAAAAAGCGGTGTTTCGCTGGCCAGCAGGGTGGAAACCACCGGCGTGCCCCCTTTCGAGCGGTTTTGAGGCCGATGCATGCTATTTTTAGTATACGATACAGGATAACAGCGGCCTAATTTATTATAAAGTATACCATATTTGGCGGCGAAGTGGAAGATATATGGGCGCACGGATGTGCAGCGAAACAAAAACCCGGGCGTGCGGCCAAAGAACGGCA
>JBFXKS010000245.1:0-3049 GCA_050173515.1 Oscillospiraceae bacterium
ATTTGTTCGACAAGGCGAAGAAGACCGCGCCGTGCATCGTGTTCATCGACGAGATAGACGCCGTGGGGCGCCAGCGCGGCGCCGGGCTGGGCGGCGGCCACGACGAGCGCGAACAGACCCTGAACCAGCTGCTGGTGGAGATGGACGGCTTCGACGGCAACGCGGGCGTGATCGTGGTGGCAGCCACCAACCGGGCCGACATTCTGGACAAGGCGCTCTTGCGCCCCGGCCGCTTCGACCGGCAGGTGTATGTGGGCTACCCGGACATCAAGGGGCGGGAGGAGATATTGCGCGTGCACACCCGCTCGAAGCCGCTGGCGCCGGACGTGGATTTGAAGATCATCGCCCGCACCACCGCGGGCTTCACCGGCGCAGACCTGGAAAACCTGGTGAACGAGGCCGCCCTGCTGGCCGCGCGCCACGGGCGCAAGTCCATCATCGAGGCGGACATTGAAGAGGCCAGCATCAAGGTGATGGCCGGGCCGGAGAAAAAAAGCCGCGTGGTGACGGAGAAAGAGCGCAAGCTGACGGCCTACCACGAGGCGGGACACGCCATCACGGCGTATTACTGCGACACCAGCGACCCGGTGCACCAGATCACCATCATCCCGCACGGGCCGGCCGGCGGCTTCACCATGTACCGCCCGGAAGAGGACGTGCAGTTCCGCACGCGCACGCAGATGCGCGAGAGCATCGTGTCGATGCTGGGCGGCCGTGTGAGCGAAAAGCTGGTGCTGGACGACATCTCCACCGGTGCGTCGAACGATTTGGAGCGGGCCACCCGCCTGGCGCGCGCCATGGTGACGCGCTACGGCTTTTCCGAGCGGCTGGGGCCGGTGGTGTACGACACCGACCCGGGCGAGACCTTTTTGGGGCGCGACTATGGCCACACGCGCAATTACAGCGAGGGCGTGGCCAGCGAGATTGACAGCGAAGTGCGCGACATGCTGGACGCGGGCTTTGAGACGGCCAAGACCATTTTGGAAGAGCACATGGACCAGCTGCACCTTGTGTCCAATACGCTGCTGGAGCGCGAAAAGCTGAGCGGCGACGAGTTCCGCATCTTGATGGAGGGCGGCGAGCTGCCGCCGATGGACATCGTGGTGCCGAAGCCTCCGTTGGACGCGGAACCGAAGGTGGAAGAGCCGACGGAGGACGCCGCCGGCGCGGAAGACACGGGTGATGAAGACGCTGCGCCGCCGAAGGCGGATGCAGCCGCCGACGATGAAGCCGGCGCTGCGGCTGCGGCCGACGATGAATCCGTCTTGGACGAGGATGTCTAGGCGGGCCGTGGCAATAAAAAATCCCACGTGTAGCAGGGGCGCGCTGCGCCCCTGCGCGCGATGAAACAGGGCCAAAGGAGGGCTGGGCTTCATGCCAAAAAGACCGGCTGTATATGACAACGAGAGCATCACCAGCCTGAAAGGCGCCGATCGGGTGCGCAAGCGCCCGGGCGTCATTTTTGGTTCAGACGGTATAGAGGGCTGCGAACACAGCATTTTCGAGATATTGTCCAACTCCATAGACGAGGCGCGCGGGGGCTTTGGCAACCGTATTTTGGTGACGAAGTATAAAGACGGCAGTTTTGCCGTGGAGGATTTTGGCCGCGGCATCCCGGTGGACTACAACAAAAAAGAGGAGCGATACAACTGGGAGTTGCTGTTCACTGAGCTTTATGCCGGCGGCAAATACGACGACGCAGACGAAGGCTATGAATATTCGCTGGGGCTGAACGGCCTGGGGCTGACGGCCACCCAGTATGCCAGCGCATGGATGACCGCCGACGTGTGGCGGGACGGCCAGCACTACCACCTGGACTTTGAAAAAGGCGAGAACGTGGGCGGCCTGCAGGCCGAGCCCACACGCTTCAAGCGCACGGGCACGCTGATACGCTGGAAGCCGGACCTGGACGTGTTCACCGACATCGACGTGCCGGCCAGCTATTTTGACGAGACGCTGAAACGCCAGGCGGTGGTGAACGCCGGCGTCACCTTCGAGTTCACCGACGAGACGGCCGAGGGCGGCAAGAAGGTGGAGACCTTCTACTACGAAAACGGCATTGCCGACTATGTGGCAGAGCTGGTGGGCGAGGAAGCCTTCACGCCGGTGCTGTCCATCTCGTCGTCGGCCACAGGCAGAGACCGCGAGGACCGCCCCGAGTACAAAGTGGTGATGAACGCGGCGTTCTGCTTTTCCAACAAAATGCAGGACCTGGAGTATTACCACAACTCCAGCTATCTGGAGCACGGCGGCAGCCCGGAAAAGGCCGTGAAAACGGCCTTCACAAACCAGATAGACGCCTTTTTGCGCAACAAGGGCATGTACAAAAAAGACGAGAGCCGTATCACCTTCACCGACATCCAGGACTGCCTGGTGTATGTGAGCTCCTCGTTCTCCAGCATCACCAGCTATGAGAACCAGACCAAAAAGGCCATCACCAACCGCTTTGTGACGCAGGCGATGACCGAGTTTTTGAAGCAGAACCTGGAGATCTACTTCATCGAGAACCCGGAAGAGGCGCAGAAGATCGCCCAGCAGGTGCTGGTGAACAAGCAGAGCCGGGAACACGCCGAAAAAACCCGGCAGAGCCTGAAAAAGACCATTGCCAGCCAGATGGACATTGCCAACCGGGTGCACAAGTTTGTGGACTGCCGCTCGAAAGACCCGGCACAGCGTGAAATCTACATCGTGGAGGGCGACTCGGCGCTGGGCGCGGTGAAAACCAGCCGGGACGCGGAGTATCAGGCCATCATGCCGGTGCGCGGCAAGATACTGAACTGCCTGAAGGCCGACTACAACAAGATATTCAAGAGCGAGATCATCACCGATTTGATAAAGGTGCTGGGCTGCGGGGTGGAGCTGGACGGCGGCAAAGCGCGCAAGGACCTGGCCACCTTCGACATCAACGCGCTGCGGTGGAACAAGGTGATCATCTGCACCGACGCCGACGTGGACGGTTTCCAGATACGCACGCTGATCTTGACCATGATCTACCGGCTGATGCCCACCTTGATCGAAGAGGGGGCTAGCTACAGTGCCGAGACGCCGC
>JBFXKS010000246.1:0-3043 GCA_050173515.1 Oscillospiraceae bacterium
TTTGTGGACTACCCGTCTTTGGCCATCACGGTGGGCGGGTGTTTTGCCGCGCTGATGATCGCATACCCTGCGGCGATCTACGCCAAGTTCCCCAAGTGGGTGAGCATCTGTATGACGCCCAACAAGTACGACCCGCAGGACTACATCGAGCAGATCGTCGACTTCGCCAAGGAGGCCCGCGTGAAGGGCCTGCTCTCGCTGGAGGACAAGCTGGCCAGCACCCAGGACGCCTTTTTAAAGTCCAGCCTGATGCTGGTGGTGGACTCGGTGGAGCCCGAAAAAGTGCACAACCTGCTGCAGGCAGAGCTGGATAAACTGAGCGACCGGCACAGTGTCGGCCGCTCGTTTATGGATTCGGGCGGTGCGTTCGCGCCCGGCTTCGGCATGATCGGCACGCTCATCGGCCTTATCAACATGCTGAAGGACATGGATGACCCCTCATCCATCGGCCCGGCCATGGCCACCGCCTTGCTCACCACCCTGTACGGCTCGTTTTTGGCGAACATGATCTTCTCGCCCATGGCCACGAAGCTCTCCATCCGGCACGACGAAGAGTACCTGTGCCGCGAGCTCATCTGCGAGGGTGTGGAGGCCATCCAGGCGGGTGAGAACCCGAAATTCATCGAAGAGAAGCTGAACCTGCTGGTGACCCAGAAGAAGAAAAAAGGCAAGAAAGGCAAAGGCGACGACGAGTAGCGCCGCCATGGCATAAAGACGGAGGAGAGGAGGGGACGCAGTGGCCAAAAAGCCGAAGCCAGAGGGCAAGAAGTACAGCTATATGGACACCTACGGCGATTTGGTCACCCTGTTGCTCTGTTTTTTTGTGTTGCTGTTTGCCATGAGCACGGTGGAGGAGACCAAGTATAATGCCTTTGTAGAGGCCCTGTCCGACCGCTTTGGCAACTTCCCCACCAACCTCTCCAGCGTGAACACCAGCAGCCCGGTCTCCGGCTCCGACTTTGGCGAGGACCCGCCGGCCGGCAACGTGATAGACCCCGAGCCCACGCTGCCCGCCGATTTCACCGAGATACAAAAAGCCATCACCGAGTTTATTGAGGAGAACAACCTGCAAGGGGATGTGTCGGTGGAAATAGGCGAAAGTGGTGCCATCTTCATTCGTCTGTCCGACAATCTGCTGTTCGGCGGCGATTCGGCGGCGTTGCGCCCCGAGTCCTATGTTTTTCTGGACTTTTTGGGCGAGTGCTTCATGCCGCTGCAAGACCAGATCTTCCAGGCCCAGTTTTTGGGTCACACCGCGTCCATTCCCGGCAGCAGCACCGACGACTGGCTGCTGAGCGCCGAGCGCGCGGGCAGGGTCTCCAGCTATTTTGAAAAAAACATCGGCTTTTCGCAGTATAAGATAAAAAGTTCCTTCATGGGCCGTTCGTATCCCATTGGCGACAACGAGATCCCCGAGGGCCGCGCGCGGAACCGCCGGGTGGACATCATCGTCATCGCGGCGGACGAACGCCTGGCCGAGGCGCTGGTGGAGGCGGCAAAAATCTATTTTCCGTCCGACAGCACGCAATTTTTCGAGGGCCCGCCCGAGGAACTGCCCGAGAACATGCTGGACAATATTTCGCCTATAGGCGACAATTATTTAGACTTGACCGGACTTGAAACCGGGGACCGCTCTGCCCTGCGCGACGCTTTGGATGAACTTGGCATCATAGAAAACGACACCTCCGGCTGATTTTGTTGTATAATATTGTTTTGAGGGGAGGGAATCACGATGGCAGAAGTTCTCAGCCAAAACCAGATCGATGCGCTGCTGAATAGTATCAGCTCGGGCGAAGCGGTGGAAGCGCTGGACGACGCGGGCGCCGACAATGTGAAAGAGTACGATTTTTACTCCCCCAAGAAGTTCACGAAGGAACAGCTGCGCACCATCGATTCCCTGCACGAAAACATGGGCCGGCTGCTCTCGTCCTATTTTTCCGGCATTTTGCGCGTCTTCTGTGACATCAGTGTGCTGCAAGTGGAGGAACAGCGTTACTACGAGTATAACAACGCCCTGCCAGACACCGCGCTCATCGGCTTGGTAGACTTGAAGCCCGGCAACATCAACCTGCCGGACGCCACGTTGATGATCGACATGTCCAACAACCTGTCCTTTTTCCTCATCGACCGCCTGCTGGGCGGCCCGGGCAGCAACTCGGCCTTTGCGCGGGACTTCACCGATATCGAGCTGGCCATCATGCGGGACATCTACCTGAAGATCGCCGAATATCTGGTGGAGAGCTGGCGGGATCATCTGGACGTGAGCGGCGAGCTGAACAGCCTGGAGACCAACCCGCGCCTCATCCAGGTGTACGCGCCGGAGGACATCGTGGTCATCACGGTGCTGAACGTGAAGCTGCGCGACATGGAGGGTACGCTGTCGGTGTGCACCCCGGCCATGAGCCTGGAGTCTTACCTGGGCGAGTTCACCTCCAAGTACGCGCGCATCTCCCACAAGATGTCCAACGAACGGCTGGACAATTTGCGACGCGACTTGATCCAGGACCTGGTGTACGATTCCGATTTGACGGTGAAGGCCGTCTTCGACGATACGTCGATGGAGGTGTCGGACGCGCTGCGGCTGCGCCCCAACGACATCATCCCGCTCACAAAGGCGCTGGACGGCATCATCCGCGTAGAGGTGGACGACACCCCATGGTTCACTGCCCAGCTGGGCGCCAGCCGCAGCAAAAAGGCCGTGAAGATCATCGACACGGTGGCGGTGGACTGAACCGCGCGGGCGCGAGCGGTTCGAAGCTTTCCGCCACACTTGCGGGAAACACTTCGGCGGCACCCCCAAAGGCCCGCCGGGAAACCGAGAATATGCGGCGGGCCGCAGGGGCCAGGCACCGATTTCAGATAAAGAGGAGAGTATGCTATGGGCACTGACCAGGTAGGCGGCGAAAAACTGGTTCTTTCTGCACTGGAGAAAGATGCCATAGGCGAAGTGATGAACATCAGCATGGGCTCTGCGGCCACGGCGGTCTCTCAGATGCTGGACCGCCAGGTGGAGATCACCACCCCGGTGGTGGAAGTGCAGATG
>JBFXKS010000247.1:0-2921 GCA_050173515.1 Oscillospiraceae bacterium
CGCGCTCAAGAAAAACGCCCGGCCGGCCGAATACATAATTGGCGGATTCCCAGCTTGGGCCCTGGCGTGGATCGGCTTTTTTGGGGTATTTCAAACAAGGGGGCCCGGCGGGGAATGTATATCCACAACAGCTACAACTTCATGTTTGCGCACCGGCAGATGACAACGCACAACAACGCGATGTCCAAGGCTTTGCAGCGCCTGTCCAGCGGCTACCGCATCAACTCGGCCGCCGACGACCCGGCCGGCCTTGCCATCTCCGAGCGCATGCGTGCGCAGATCACCTCGCTGAACCAGGCGGTGCGCAACGCGCAAAGCGGTGCGAACATGGTGGACACCGCCGACGGCGCACTGGCCGAGGTGCAGCGCATGCTGAACCGCATGGTGGCCATCACCAACACCGCCTCGTCCAGCACGCTTAGCGAGACCCAGCGCACCGCGCTGCAAAGCGAGCTGGACCAGCTGCTGGAGGAGATGGAGCGCACGGCCAACGCCACGCACTTTGGCGGCATACATCTGCTGAACGGCAGCTCCAGCGAAGAGGTGCGCAATTCCTCCGAGATCGTGCTGCAGGTGGGGCCCACGCAGAACCCGTACGACAAAATTGCCGTACAAATGCCCGGGCTGAACGCCGCTTTAAAAATGCTGGACGGCATCTCGGTGATGAGCGTGGAGGCCGCCAACGCCGCAATGGAGCGCGTGAGCGGCGCCATTGACTCGGTGAGCGCGATGCGCGGAAGCCTGGGCGCACAGGCCAACCGCCTGGAGCACACCGTCAACAGCCTGGAGGTCATGGCGGAAAACCTCACCGAGGCCGAAAGCCGCATCCGCGACGCCGACATGGCCAAGGAGATGATGAACTTCGTGAAGGCGCAGGTGGGCTCTATGGGTGCGCAGATCGCCATGACCCACGCCATGCAGGAGCCCTACCGCGTCATCGAGCTGCTGAAAACCATGGGTGGCGGCGATGGCGGGTAAAACCATAATAGAATAACCAAAGCGGCCATCCAAAAGGATGGCCGCTTTTAGGTGCACGGCAAAAAAGCAAAGGCAATGTCCGGCGATGCCCGGCGCCTATTGCAGCCCCACCACCTCGTAGCCCGCGTCTGCCACGGCGGTGCGCAGCGCGTCGTCGCCCACCTGGCCGTCTGTGGTGATGTGCGCGGCCTTGTCCTCCAGCGACACCGTGGCCTGCACGCCCGGCAGCTCGTTCAGCGCTTTTTCCACCCGTGCGGTGCAATGCCCGCAGCTCATGCCCTCTATCTGCATCGTTTTTTCCATGGTCTCGGCCTTCCTTTCTGTCTCTTCTATGTTTGTTTTTGGTTCATCACGGTGGGTGGGCTTTGCCGATGGCCCCGGGGCCACCAGCGCCGCCGGCAGTGCCGCCGGCGGCGTTTGGGGCAGGGGCTTTGGCTTGAACAGGTTCAGCCGCAGCGCGTTGGTCACCACAAACACGCTGGACAGGCTCATCGCCGCCGCGCCGAACATCGGGTTCAGCGTCAGGCCGAACAGCGGGTAGAACACGCCCGCGGCAATGGGGATGCCGATGATGTTGTAGATGAACGCCCAGAACAGGTTTTGCCGGATGTTGCGCAGCACCGCCTTCGAGAGGTCGTAGGCGGTCACGGCGTCCTTTAGTTCACTCTTCATCAGCACGATGTCGGCCGACTCGATGGCCACGTCGGCCCCGGCGCCGATGGCGATGCCCACGTTGGCCCGGGTGAGCGCGGGCGCGTCGTTGATGCCGTCGCCCACCATGGCCACCTTTTTGCCCGCGTCCATAAAGCTGCGCACCTTTTCGTCCTTGTCCTGTGGCAGCACCTCGGCCACCGCCTCGTCCAGGCCCACCATCTGGCGCACGGCCTCGGCGGTGGCGGCGTTGTCGCCGGTCAGCATCACGGCGTGCAGGCCGCGCTGGCGCAGGGCGGCCACCGCCGCCGCGCTGCCCGCCTTGGGCAGGTCGGCCACCGCTATCATGCCCACCAGCGTGCCGTTTTTGGCAAAATACAGCGGGGTTTTGCCCGCGGCGGCCAGCTGCTGGGGCGCGCTGCCCGCGGCCGCCAGCGCTATGCCGTTCTCCTCCATCAGCCGGGCGTTGCCCGCCAGGCACTCGGCGCCGTCCACGGTGGCCTTCAGCCCCAGGCCGGAGAGCGCCTCGAAGCCCTCGGCCGTCACGCCGCGCACGCCGCGCGCCTCGGCCTCGGCCAAAATGGCCAGCGCCAGCGGGTGCTCGCTCTTGGCCTCCAGCCCGGCGGCCAGCGCCAGCAGTGCGTCGTCGTCAAGGCCAAAGGGCACAAGGTCCGTCAGGCGGGGCTGCCCCGCGGTGATGGTGCCCGTTTTATCCAGCAGCACGGTGTCCACGCCGCTCAAGGTCTCCAGCGCCTCGGCGTTGCGGTACAAAATGCCGCTTTTGGCCCCGCGCCCGGTGCCCACCATGATGGCCACCGGCGTGGCCAGCCCCAGCGCACACGGGCAGGAGATGACCAGCACGGTGACCGCGCGGGCCAGCGCGAACTCCACGCCCTGCCCGGCTATCAGCCAAACGCCGAAGCACACCAGCGCGATGGCCATCACCACCGGCACGAAGATGCCGCTGACCTTGTCGGCCAGCTTGGCAATGGGCGCCTTCGAGGCCCCGGCCTCCTCCACCAGCGCCACGATCTGCGCCAGGGTGGTGTCGTCGCCCACGCGCTGCGCGCGCATGGTGAAATAGCCGCTGGTGTTCACGGTGGCGCCGGTCACGCCGTCGCCTGGCCCTTTTTCCTCCGGCATGCTCTCGCCCGTCTGGGCGCTCGCGTCCACCGCGCTGGTGCCGGCCAGCACCTCGCCGTCCACCGGCACGCGCGCGCCCGGCTTCACCGCCAGCACGTCCCCGGCGGCCACCGCCTCCAGCGGCACCTCCACCTCTTCGCCGTCCCGCA
>JBFXKS010000248.1:0-2919 GCA_050173515.1 Oscillospiraceae bacterium
TGGCCTGCAGGGCCTTTGAAATAATGCAGGCCGAGAAATCGGGATCCACTTCGTAGATGGCCAGCGCACTAATTGCTGCGGCAGCATTACCTACGGCGTTGATGTTGTTGGTGCCCATAATGCCATTGGTGGAAGCGGAATATTTACCCTTATAGGTGTAGTGGAAAGCATCCAGGCATTTCTCGCGGATAGCGGTACTTATCGTCTCCCTTTGTGTCTCAGTCCATTCGTCATACATCCAGTCGTAGGCCAAGGCAAAGGACAAGGAAACGCTGGATATCTGCAAGGGCTCGGTTCCCCATGCAGCCAACTGGCTGGCGGCCTCAAGCATCTGCCATATCTTTTCCTTGTACCGGATATCCCCCGTGAAAACATATGCCGCAACCAGCGGAGCCATTTGCTCGTAGTACTGCTGGTTGATTGTATTGGCAGCCGTAAGGTTTTCATCAGCACTGGCAATAATTGATTGTACCAGCAAGGCATATATCGCATCGGATTCCGGCGCGAGCAGCAACTGACCAAACTCCTCCTTATTTTTGAAAAGGCGCGGATGCCCGGTGTAAGCCTGTGGGGCCATCAGGTCCTGGATAATATCTTCGCCAGTGGGCCGTTCTAGCGCCACAAGGCTGGTAATTTCTGTAAGTAGCGCTTCGTTGCCGGTAAAGCTGTAATCATCCAACACATGGTCTCCAATAAGAACCAAGCCGTTGCTGGCCAGCAAAACCTGTTTCCCAAGCGCATTGCAAAACGCATGTATGGGTACCATAGGCTGACCTTCCACCATCTGTATGGACGCGCTTAACATAATGGCCTTGCCGTTGACCCGAATCATCGGTTTGGCGACAGGTATTTCGATAACGGTACTTCCGGCCAGGATGGTCATTCGTTTTTCAGAGGCGTCCCATGTGACGTCGGCGCCAAAGCCCTCAGAGATAAAACGGGCGGGCAACAGTAACTCACCGCTTGCGGTATAGTGCTGCAGGGCCATGCCCTCACTGCTTATTTGGGTGCGCTTCCCATCCAATAGCGCGTTGGCGTTGTTTTCTACAAGGGCAATGCTGCCCCGCAGGCTTTCCTTCAAATCACTCGCACGCGCCGCAATGGGGTCGGCCAGCCGCTCTGCAATGGCCCTTTCAGCCTGCAAATCGTCGCAAAGCTCTACAACCAATTCCCCGACATACCCGGTGGTGCTGCCGGTCGCACGGTTTATAGTAAGGCGAACATGCCGGGCTGTCACTTCGTCGAACAAAAGGATATTATCCTTCGGCGGGTCCTCAACCCGGGCGATCTCCACATAATTCTGACCGTCGTTACTGTATTCCACAGAAAAGCTGCCTGCGTTGCGCAGGTTAAAAATGGCGCACTTATTAAAATGCTTATCATCGCCAAAATCCACATCAACAATACCAACAGTCGTTTTCGTATAACGGGTACTCCACGGATAATCCACGTCATCGTCATACAGCGCACTCAGGGTAGTGCCGTCTGTATTGGCCTTCATACCTGCGGCTGATTTCAGCAAATTATCCCGGATGGCGGGCGCCTCTATGATATTGTGGGGGATGGTGTGCGAAACCGCCTGGTCTGCGACATTTTCAATGCCTATTTCACCAAGCTGGATCGCAGTATTGCGCGCCGGGCCAAAAAGGATTATCTTCAGGCTGGTCACGAGTGTATGGTTGAAAACCTGTTCCAGGCTGCGGTTATTGTTGGTGCCGGCACTTATCCTCGGCTTCACCGGCAGGGGCTTGACATTTCCTGCCCGGTGTGGCTAAATAGAAAAAATGCCTAAAATGAGGTGACCCATGAAGACGCTGCTGAAGGGCGGAACGGTGTTCCAAAACGGGAGGTTCTCCCGGGTGGACGTTTTGGCCGATTCGGGCGTTGTTGTCGATATCCAGCCAGATTTGCCTGAGTCGTCAGGAGATCTGGTATTTTTTTTGCACGGGGCACACCTGCTGCCCGGCCTCGCAGATATCCACGTGCATTTCCGGCAGCCGGGCGCCGGCTATAAAGAGACCATCTCCACCGGAACGGCGGCGGCGGCCCACGGGGGCTTCACGCTGGTGTGCCCCATGCCCAATGTGGACCCGCCGCCCGACACGCCGGCCCATCTGGAGCAGCAGCTGACCATCATCCGGCGCGACGCGCGGGTGCCCACCGTGCCCTACGCGTGCATCACGCTGGGGCGGCAGGGCCGGCAGCTGGTGGACATGGCGGCGCTGGCCGGGCAGGTGGCCGGCTTCAGTGACGACGGCGGCGGTGTGCAAAGTGACGACATGATGCGTGCGGCCATGCGTGCCGCGGCGGCTTGCGGTGCGGTCATCTGCGCCCACTGCGAGGACGACAGCCTCGTGAAAGGCGGCGTCATCCACGCCGGCGCCTTTGCGGCGGCCCACGGTTTTGCCGGCATCGCCTCCGAAAGCGAATGGCGCCAGATCGAGCGGGACATTGCCCTGGTGGCCGAGACAGGCGCCCGCTACCACATCTGCCATGTCTCCACCAAAGAGGGCGTGGCGCTGGTGCGCGCGGCCAAAAAGCGCGGCTTGCCGGTGAGCTGTGAGACGGCGCCCCACTATCTGTGCTTTTGCGACGAAGACTTGCAGGACGACGGCCGCTTCCGCATGAACCCGCCCATCCGTGCCCGTGAGGACCAAGAGGCCCTCATCGCGGGCGTGGCCGACGGCACCATAGAGGTGATCGCCACCGACCACGCGCCCCACAGCGCCGAGGAGAAAAGCGGCGGGCTGGCCGCCAGCCTGATGGGCGTGGTGGGGCTGGAGACCGCGCTGGCCGCCTGCTACACCCAGCTGGTGCTGGGTGGGCACCTATCGCTCGAGGCGCTTGTCCAGCGCATGAGCATCGGCCCGCGGCAGGTGCTGGGGCTGGCCCCGGTGGCCATTGCCGTCGGCCAGCCGC
>JBFXKS010000249.1:0-2917 GCA_050173515.1 Oscillospiraceae bacterium
GCACCTGGGCGTGCAGCAAAAGGCCATTCGGTACGAGCACATCCCGCAGCTGGCCGACAACTTCATGTACACCATAGAGGGCCTGAGCGTGCAGGCGCTGCTGGGCGGGCTGACGGAGCAGCACGTGGACGGCCAGTTCGAGCTGATGAAAGGCACCCTGCTGCTGCAAAGCGCCCTGAACGCGCCGCTGCCCGCGCGGCCGCTGCGGGTGCTGGTCACGGCGGGGGACACCTCTGAGCGCATCGACGCCGTGCGCAAGATAGTGAACCCGGCCACCGGGCGCCTGGGCAGCCTCACGGCCGACATGTTTGCCATGACGGGCGCGCGGGTGACCTATGTGTGCGGGCAGAACGCCAAGATGCCCGCGCAGGAGATGGAGGCCGTGTACACCATCGAGAGCGTGGAGGAACTGGATGCGGTGATCGGGCGCGTTGTGGCCGAGGGCAAGTTCGACTGCATCGTCCACTCCATGGCTGTCAGCGAGTACACCCTGCGGCGCATCACCACGGCGCACCAGCTGGCGGCGGACCTCTCCAGGGTACTGGAACACGAAACGCCGCGCAATGTGAAAGCGCTGGTGCGCGAGACGCTGTGTGCCGCCGACGCCGGCCACGAGGGCAAGCGCCTGCCGCCCAACCGCAAGGACCTGGTGATGGTGATGGACCCCGCGCCCAACATCATGGCCAAGATGCGCACGGCGCAGCCCGCGGCGCTGCTCATCGGCTTTTTGCTGCTGGTGGGCGTCACGCGCGAGACGCTGGTGGGCGAGGCCAAAAAGCAGCTGCGGCGCGAAGGGTGCGACTATGTGCTGGCCAACGACATGGAGGACATCGGCGAGGCGCACCACCGGGCGGTGCTGGTGGCCGCAGGCGGCGGGGTGAGCGAACTGAACACCAAGCAGGAGATCGCACAGGCCATCGTGAAGTGCGCGCTGAGCCGAGAGTGAGGGCGCGACGGCCAGGAAAGACCAGAAGTGCAACTGTTGCTGTTGCACTTCTGCTGCGCCGGTGGTAAAATGAGTATAGAAGATATATATACTGTGCCGGATGGCCAAAACAGGAAAGGATACGATCCCAATGGAGTACGAAGGCCAAATTTGCCGACCGCCCATGGAGCGTTCGTCGTTTATGCTGGGCGTGGCCGTGGGCTGCGCCTATAACCAGTGCAAGTTTTGTAACCTGTTCAAGCATCTGCAGCACCGCCTGCCGCCGCTGGAGCAGGTGGAGGCAGAACTGAAGCGCGTACAGCGCTTGGGCGGCAACCCGCAGCAGGTGTTTTTGGGCGACGGCAACGCCTTTGGCATGCCCACCGACCGCCTGCTGAATATTTTGCAGATGGTGGCGCACTACTTCCCCGCCTGCCAGGCGGTGAACATGGACGCCACGGTCACCGACATCCGCCGCAAAACGGATGCCGAGCTGCGCCAGCTGTACGACGCCGGCGTGCGCAACCTGTACCTGGGCATCGAGTGCGGGCTGGACGACGTGCTGGCCTTCATGCACAAGGACCACAACCTCCAGCAGGCCTACACGGCCATCGCGCGCATCCAGGCCGCCGGCCTCATCTTCAACGCTCACATCATGACGGGCATCGCCGGCGCCGGGCGCGGCGTGGAAAACGCCGAGGCACTGGCCGAGTTCTTCAACCACACCCGCCCGCTGCGCGTCACCAATTTCTCGCTGTTTTTGTCCCGCAGTGTGTCGCTGTACGAGGAGATCGAGGCCGGCCGCTTCACCCCGGCGGACGAGGCGGAGAACCTGGTGGAGGAGCGCCGCCTGCTGGAGCTGCTAAAGACGGACGGCCTCATCTACGACGGCATGCACGACTGGATAGAGGTGCGTGTGCGGGGCGTGCTGCCGCGCGACAGGGACGCCATGCTGCAAAAGCTGGACGAGGCCATTGCGCAGCACAGCCAGCTGGCGCCGGTGGTGGCCCTCTGCCGCTAGCGCCGCGGGCACCGGCCACGCCGGGCAAACAAAAAGAACCGTACCCGCCTCACCCCGGCCCTCTTGTGGGTGGCGCGGGCACTTCTTTCAAATTTGTAAATAATTGGCAAAGCGGGGTGCCTATTCGCGCGCTTTGTGGTATAATGGAGTTGCGTTTATTTTATTGTAGGAACGTATGTTTTGTGAAAAACGGCAACAAGGGCGACCCATCGGCCCCAAAGTGCGGGCACACGCAGGGTGAAGGAACGCGGGGCTCGGGCGCTTCAAAAGGGATGCGGCGCCACGAAGTTTACTTGGCTTATCGGGTGACACCTGCGATGCCCCGGGGTCGATATCGGCTATTCCCGCAGCGGGCAACACCGAAAGGAAACGGCTATGTCACAGGACATTTCCACCAAAGAGCGCATCTTCCGCAAAAGCATCCATCTGTTCGCAGAGGATGGTTTCGATTCGGTGTCCATGCGGCAGATCGCCACCGCGTGCGGCATCCAGCCGGCCTCTATTTATAACCACTACCCCGCCAAAGAGGAGATCTTGCAAAGCATCTACCAGTACTATGTTCGGCACCAAAACGACTGCCGCCCGCAGCGCGAAGCGTACCTGCCCGTGCTGCGCCGGGGCACGGCCATGGATATTTTGGGCATCTTCAACTACCCCATGCCGGACGAAGGCGACCCCGACCCGCTGATGTTCGACATCATCCGCATTTTCTGGAGCCGCATCCACACAGACCCTGTGGCGATGGACCTGTACCGCACGCACGTGGTGGAGGAGGCCTGCCGCTATATCGACGAGGTGATGCGCGCGGGCATCGAGATGGGCCGCGTCGTTATGAAAGAAGCGGACATCTACACCTTTGCCTGCGTGGCCCTGGCCGTGCGCAACTATGTGGCCAGCTCCATTCCGCTGTACCCCGATGTTGAACGCTGGCGTGGCACGGGCGGTGCCATGATGCAGATGCTGGCCGATAT
>JBFXKS010000250.1:0-2885 GCA_050173515.1 Oscillospiraceae bacterium
GTGCTGGGGCACCTCGCAGCCTATTTCGAGCACCCCTACCAGCTGTGCGCCCTCACGCTGGACCCCTGCTTCGGCGGCGAGCACACCGACTACGCCCCGCTGACCGCCTTTTTGCAGCAGGTGGGCGTGCGGCACACCGTGGTGCGCACCAACATCGGGCACCTGGTTTTCGACGTGCGGCAAGAGCGCAACCCCTGTGCCCTGTGCGCCAAGATGCGCCGCGGCGCACTGCACACCGAGGCCAAAAAGCTGGGCTGCAACAAGGTGGCCCTGGGCCACCACCTGGACGACGCCGTGGAGACCTTTTACATGAACCTGTTCGGCGAGGGGCGCCTGGGCTGTTTTTCGCCGGTCACCTGGATGTCCCGCAAAGAGGTCACCGTCATTCGCCCGCTGGTGCTGGCCACCGAGCGCGAGGTGGCCCGCGCCGCCGCAGAAAGCGGCGCGCCCATCATCAAAAACCCCTGCCCGGTAGACGGCTGCACCGCCCGGGCCAAGATCAAGGACTTTGTGGCCGCCCGCAGCGGGCTGGACCGCGCCTTTCGCCAAAAAACACTGGGGGCCCTGCAAAAATCGGGGCTGGACGGCTGGGCCCCGCCCGCGCCGAACGCCCCGCCACCGCCCACCGAGGAGGCCTGTGATGGCTTTTGATTTCGAACGCCGCTGTTGGGCCGAGATAGACCTGGACAACCTGCGGCACAACTTCCGCCTCATCCAGAAAACGGCGCCCAACGCCCGGGTGATGGCGGTGGTGAAGGCCAACGCCTACGGCCACGGCGACTTGGTGGCCGCGCGGGCCCTTGCCGACGCCGGGGCCCGCAGCTTTGCGGTGTCCGGCCTGGCCGAGGCGGTGCGCCTGCGCCGCTCTGGGCTGCGGCGGCCGCTGCTGGTGCTGGGCTACACCTCGCCACAGCACACCGCCCGCCTGCGCGTGCACAACCTCGCCCAGTGCGTGTTCAGCCCCGAGTACGCCCGCCAGCTCTCGGACGCCGCTGTGGCGGCCAAGGTGCGCGTGCGGGTGCATTTCAAGGTGGACACCGGCATGGCCCGCCTCGGCTTCAACGCCAAAGACGACTTTGAAAAAACGGTGGCCGACCTGGCCGAGGCTTATCACCTGCCGGGCCTGCGCCCCATCGGCCTTTTCACCCACTTCTCCGCGGCCGACTCGCACTGCCCCGAGGACGTGGCCTACACCGAGGAACAGTTCGCGCTGTTCCAGCAGGTGCGCCAGCGCCTGGCGGCCTTGGGCTGCCACTTCCGCTACGCCCACAGCTGCAACTCCGCGGCCACCATCGCCTACCCGGCCATGCACCTGGACATCGTGCGCCCCGGCATCGCCCTGTACGGCTGCAACCCCTCCGCCGACGTGCAGCTGCCCGGCCTGCGCCCGGCCTTCAGCCTTAAAACAGCGGTCACCATGGTCAAGCACATCAAGGCGGGCGACGCCGTCAGCTACGGGCGCACCTTCATCGCCCCGCGGCCCATGCGTGTGGCCACGCTGGCGGTGGGCTACGCCGACGGCTACCCGCGCCTGCTCTCCGGGCAGGGCACGGTGGGCATTTGCGGACAGCCCGCGCCGCTGCTGGGCCGTGTGTGCATGGACCAGCTCGTCGCCGACGTCTCCGGCATCGAGGGCGTGCAGCTGGGCAGCGTGGCCACGGTTTTCGGCGGCGCCGGCGCCGACTCCATCGACGACGTGGCCGCCAAGAGCGGCACGGTGAACTACGAGATCTTGTGCAACATCGGCCGCCGGGTGCAGCGGGTGTACACCGAGGCCGGCCGCGAGACGCTGCTGGCCGACTACATGGAGGAATAGGCATGAAACAGCTGCTGGTGGTGGTGGACTACCAAAACGATTTCGTGAGCGGCGCGCTGGGCTTTCCCGGCGCCGAGAAGCTGGAGGCGGGCATCGTGGAGGCCGTGGAGGCCACGCTGGCGCAGGGCGGCTTTGTGCTGTTCACGCGGGACACCCACGCGCCGGACTATCTCTCCACCCGCGAGGGCGCCCACCTGCCCATCCCGCACTGCATCAAAGGCGAGGCGGGCCACGCGCTGTACGGCCGGCTGCACGCCTATGAGCAGGGTACGCCGCCACACACGCTCGTGCTGGACAAGCCCACCTTCGGCAGCCCGGACATCGCCCAGGCCACCGAGCGCCTGTGCGGCGGCGCGCCCGACGCCATCGCGCTGTGCGGCCTCGTCACCGACATCTGCGTGCTGGCCAACGCCATTTTGCTGCACACCGCCTTTCCCACCGCCCGCGTGGAGGTGCTGGCCGCCCTGAGTGGTTCCGGAAACGCCGAGGGCCACCAGAAGGCGCTCGACCTTTTGGCCGGCATGGGCGTCTCCATCACCGGCTAGCCTTTTGCCGCCCCGGCGGCTTCCCAGCTTTTCCCTTTGCGCGCCGCGGGTTTTGCGCCCCCGTTTTTACGCACAAATTTTGCCCAAACAGTGGCATTACTTTTTTATATATGGTATACTTTTTTTAATTGTTTTTGGGGGGCTGCTGCCGCGCCCCATCTGGAGAGGATGGTGTCCCGTTGGCTGAACAAGGCATCGAGTACGAGCAGTACGCACCGCAGACGGGCGGGCGGCTTTTCAGCAGCTCCATGTTCGGGTTCAACAAAGAGGAAGTGCTGGAATATCTGGACGAACTGGCAGACGAAAACTACCAGCGGCAAGAGGCCGCGGAGCTTCGCAACCAGGAGCTTATCCAGCGCATCCAGGCCTTGGAAACGGCGGCCGAAAGCGCCCCGCCGCCCACCGCCGCGCCCGCCGAGATGTCGGAGGAGGACCAGCAGCGCCTGGCGGGCCTTGCCGAGGAGCTGGACATTGCCAAGGCCGCCACCCAGCAGGCCGAGGAAGATTTGGCCGAAGTGCGCGAC
>JBFXKS010000251.1:0-2789 GCA_050173515.1 Oscillospiraceae bacterium
ATGCAGGTGCTGTCCACATGGGTTTCTAACACACAGTGCGGCGCCACAGTCTTTTGGGTCAACACGTTGGGAGCGGACAGGATATCCCGCACCACCGTGTGGTTCGTCAGGCGCAAATGCCCTTGCCGCTCCGTCAGCGACCAGCCCTGCCTGTCGGGGTTGTGGTTCCACTGCCACACGGGGTGTAACTCGTTGGTGTCGCTTTCAAACGGGTCGCTGGCCACCAACAGGGGCAGCTTGCTGGGCCAGCAGGGCAGCGGCAGGCGCTCGGGCACATGGCCGCCATGGCCCAGCACCGGCCAGCCGTCCTGCCACTCCATGGGCACCAGCACCGGGCAGTGGCCCACCGCCCCGCAGTCCTGGCTGAGCAGCGCAAACCACTCGCCGCCTTCGGTGCAGAAAACACCGCCCCGGGCCACGCCGCCGCCCCAGCCGCCCAAAGCTGAATCCAACACCACGCGCCCGCGGTAGTCGCCCGCCAGCTGTGGGCAGCGGTAGCACCATTGTACTTTTCGGTTGCTGCCGGTGGCGGGCCACTGCACCAAAAACAGGCAGTATTGGTCGGCCACCTTGTAAAGACGCGCCCCCTCACAGTTCACGCCATTCACACGTGGGGTCTTCACCAGCACCTGGCGCGGGCAGTCTTCCTTCACTGCGGTGGCGCCGGTGGTAACCTCTAGCAAAAAGATGGTGCCCTGCCCATAGATCAGGTAGCAGTGCCCTTCGTCGAAAAACAGGGTGGGGTCGTGGTAAAAGTCTTTCAAGACCGAACGGCTCCACCGCCCGCTCTCGATGTTGTGCGAGCGGTAGATGTAGGTGCGGCGGGTGCGGGCGCAGGGCACGCACACATAATAGACCCCGGCATGATACCGCAGGCAGATGCTGCACGCAGTGGCGCCGTACACGTTTTCACCGTTTGAAAGGTTGTAGGCGTCGTCGTCGCAAAAGCGCTGGTATACATAGCCGGCCAGCTCCCAGGTGGCCAGGTTACGGCTTTTCAAAATGGGGATGCCCGGGGTAAAATGGGCCGATGCGCTGGCCATATAGTAGCGGTCGCCCACCCGGATGATGTCCGGGTCGGGCAGGTCCATAGGTAAGATGGGATTCTGCAGTAAGATCCCGGCGGTATTGGCCATCATCACACACCCCTTTCCTTGGGTCTGCCCGGCCGCGCTGGGGCCGGTATAACGGTCTGCCAACTTATTTACTGTTTTTAAAGTATAGGTGAAATCCTTGTCGCGCACGACACCCTAATGGGTGTTCGTTAGTTATAAAATAAAGTAGCATTTTCGTCATATGAACTAAATTTAGGCCGCGCAGAAGCGACGGAGGTGGGCACATCGGCAGGGAATGCCTGCGCCACGGGCCGTGCGCCGTGGCAGGAGGCGACCCGCACCCTGCTCGAAGTGCAAACTTTGTGCGGAGCAAAAGCGCGCCAACCGGAAAACACAGGCCCTCGCCCTTGCCACCACTTTTTGAAAAACCTTGCCGAATAGTATATAATAAGGTATAAAAAAAGGCGGGCTTTTTTTCGCTGTTTTTTACCCATAAAGCAGTCGCCTTGAAACCATCGAATCTGCATCAGAAAAAGGATGATCCCCTATATGACCCACCTCAAACGCGCACTGGCCAGCCTTTTGGCCGCAGTTCTGCTCTTCTCGGGCGGGGGCATTTCGGCCTATGCCCAGGCCGCCGACGCCTCCGCTTCCGTTTTGGAGATACAGGAGGATACGTCTGGCCTTGAGCCGCCCGCCTCCCAGGCGGAGAACGAGGCGGCCCCCCAGCCGGATGGCTCGGATGCATCGGCCCTTGGTGACGATACCTCCGAAGGCGATGCCGCCGATGACGCCCCCAAGCAGGCGCAAGACGAGGCGGATGCGCCACCGCCTGAAAGCCCGGTTTCTGAGGCGGAAACAGCGCCGGACAGCCCCTCCGAGCCGCCCACAGAAGTGCCCGGGGACGCATCGGCACCCCTGCCGGAGCCCGAGCCCACACCCGAAGAAGCGGACACATCCGAGCCTGCGGCTGAAACGGAAGCGGAGCCGGACGATGAGCCGGATGTGCCCGAAGATGAGGCGCTTACGCTTGCGCAGCTGCTTGCCCTTGCGCTGGAAGACGGCGCCGAGGCCGCCCGGCAGCTGAACGCCATCGCCGAAGAAGACGCGTTTTCGTCAGCGCTCAAGGAACTGCTGCTCCAGTATTATGCCGCCGAGGATGAACACCCGCAGCGCGCTGCCTTTTTGCAGGCACTTGCCGGCCGGGGCACCGCTTTGGCGCAAAGCTTTGCCGAGGCCGCCGCAGAGCGCGCGGCCGACCCATTTGAGCTGGGCTATTTCCCGGGGCATGTGCTGGTGCGCTTCAGGCCCATGTCTGAGACGCAGGCGGCCGAGGCCGCCGACGAGCTGGAGGGCACTGTTGAGACGGTTCTGTTCGAGTGGCAAAACTCGCTCATCACCGTGGTCGATATCCCCCTGTGGCAAACGGTTGCTCAGGCCATCGAGAGCTTTGAGGCCGACCCCAGCGTCATTTACGCCGAGCCCAACATCGTCATCACGCTGGACGAAGGCGACGCCACGCCCAACGATGTGACAGATGAGCAATGGCATCACACCTATCTTGAGACCCTGGCCGCCTGGCAGCTGCTGCCCACACGTGGCGCCAATGATTACGTCACCGTCGCCATCATCGACAGCATGCCCAACTATGACCACGACGACCTCAGCGGCCTGTTTTTGCCCCAGCACATCAAAACATTCGACACCAAGGGCGCCATCGATACCCCGCGCGCG
>JBFXKS010000252.1:0-2788 GCA_050173515.1 Oscillospiraceae bacterium
CGGCCATAGGCAGCGCGATGATGTCGCTGCTGCAGCGGCGCTCGGCCGGCTGGGTGTTCCTGGACGGCGATTTCGTGCGCACCCTGTTCGGCGAGGACCTGGGCCACACCGTGCAGGCCCGGCTCGCCAACGCAGAGCGCATCGTGCGGCTTTGCCAGGGCTTCGAGGCCACCGGCATGAACGTGCTGGCCTGTGTGCTGTCCATTTTCCCGGATATGCTGCGGCAGAACCGCACGGCGTTCGAGGACTATCGGGAGGTCTATATCAAGGCGGACATGGCCACGCTGCTGCGGCGCGACAACAAGGGCCTTTACCAAAAAGCGCAGGCGGGCGCCCTGCGGGATGTGGTGGGGGTGGACATCCCCTTCCCCGAGCCGGAATGCCCCGACATCGTGTTCGACAACAGCGCCGACGGCGGCCTTTTGGCCGAGAAGGCCATCGGCCTGATCCGCCAGCTGGGCATCGCGCTGGACGAGGCGTACCCCTACACCCGGCGCGACCGGATAGACCAGCCCTTCAGGTATGAATACACGCCATTCGAGGGCACTTTTTTCCTGGACGGCTACGCGGCCGAGAGGGAGAAGGGCCGGGCCGTGTTGCGGCGGCGGCTGGGCGATGCCCCCGGGCCGGAAACCGGCGCGGGCCTGTGGCGCCTGGTGGACAGCCTTGGGGAGAAATGCGGCGCGCGCGCCGGCGGCGAAAGCCCCGGCCAGCTGTCTTTCTGCGCGCTTGTCTTCCCGCTGGCACAGGCGGTTTTGCACGGCGGGCTGACAGACGGCGGGCGCGAGCGCCTGTTCCAGTTCATCAAAAAGTTCGAGGTCTCAAAGCGGCTGTATGCGGCCTACGACGCGCAGTCACTGAAGCCGCTGGGGGACTTTGGCGAAACGGCCCCCTATGCGGTGTTCGCCTGCCTGCTGGGGCGCTACGCGCGCAGCGAGGCCGCCCTGCCCCAAAAGACCATCGCGTTCAACGCGCTGTTAAAAATAAACGACACCTTGATGTCTGTCCTCTACCGGATGGGCAGCGCGGCAGAGCTGGCGCTGGCGCTGGACGCCCTGCAGGCGGAGGCGGCGCTTTACACTTTTTACAAGGAGCTAAACGCATGAACCCCTCTGGCACGGCCATTGTATTGACGGACAACAACCGCTCCGGCGCCTATCTGCAAAACCTGGTCCGGTTCGGGTTTGCGCCACAAAGCGCGCTGGTTCTGGGCAAACGGAAAAAGCCGGCGACCCACCAGCGGCTTTGCCACAGCCTGCCCGGTTTTCAGTGCACGCTGCAGGAAAAGGAGAGCGTTTTCGACACGCTGGAGCAGGCGGGCATCCCCAGCGCCTGCCTAAAGGACGCCGACATCAACTCCCCACAGGCCGCAGCGCATGTGGCGGGCCTTGCCGCCCACCATGTCATCTACTCCGGGCCGGCCGGGGTGCTGCTGCGCCAGGGCATTTTGCGCGCGGGAAAAGCCTTTGTGCACATGCACCCGGGGCTGCTGCCCGCATACAAGGGCAGCACCACCACCTACTATTCCATGCTGCTGGAAAAAAAGCTGGGGTGCAGCATCTTTATCATGAACGAGGGCATCGACAGCGGCGACATTCTTTTCCAAAAGGAATACCCGCTGGTGCCCCAGCCGGTGGACTACGACACGGTGGTGGACCCGCTGGTGCGCGCCGAGACGCTGATCGCGCTGATGCAGCTTTGCCACGGCGACCTTTCGGCGGTGCCCAGCCTGCGGCAAGCCGACGCCGGGCACACGTTCTACATCATCCATCCGGTGCTGAAGCACCTGGCCTTGCTGAACGGTGAAGGCGCCAACTGAGACTGGAGGGGCCCACATGCAGGAGAAAACCGCGTCTATAAAAGCACGGTACCGGCTTTTATCGTCCAAAATCATCAAGAACCTCGAGAGCCGAAAATTTGAGGCGACCTATTGTGACACGGCCGCGCAGGCGGTGCAAACGGCGCTGTCGCTGATCCCGGAAGGCGCCCTCGTCTCCTGGGGCGGGTCCGTCACGCTGGTGGAGACCGGCCTGCTGGAGCAGGTGAAGCAGGGCCCCTATACCGTGATAGACCGCGACACGGCGGCCAGCCCAGCCGCGCGCTACGACCTGATGCGCCAGGCGCTGCTGTGCGACGTCTATCTCACCAGCTTCAACGCCATCAGCGAGGACGGCGTGCTGTTCAACGTGGACAGCACCGGCAACCGGGTGGCGGCCATCGCCTTCGGCCCCAAAAACGTGGTTGCCCTGGTGGGCATGAACAAGGTGTGCAAAACCACCGAGGGCGCCCTGGAACGGGCCCGGACCTACGCGGCGCCCATCAATGTGCAGCGGGCCGCCATCAACCCGCACTTCCGGGCGCTTCAGGGCACGCCCTGTGTGCTGAACGGCTCCTGCGGCAACTGCAAGGCGGAGGACTGCAGCTGCTCCTATGTGGTGGAGACCCGCATGTGCCGGCCCGCCGGAAGGATAAAGATCATTTTGGTGGGAGAGCCTTTGGGGTTTTAACCCCGCCGCGCCGAAACGCGGGCTTTGCCGCACATGGCGTTCGGATGCGCAGGGCCCGCGGCCCGGCGCACACAGCGCGACCCCGCTTTTGCGCGGGGCAGGACAACAGGGGTATAAATGGACACAAAAGGCATGGCCTACACGTTTTCCGCAAAGGTTTGGTACTCTGAATGGTACTTTGTCTCCCTTCCCCAAGATGTGGCAAGTGAAATACGGCTGCGCTTCAATCCTTTTGAAGCGGGTTGGGGCCGGTTGAAGGTCACCGCCAAAATGGGCGCCAG
>JBFXKS010000253.1:0-2752 GCA_050173515.1 Oscillospiraceae bacterium
TGGGGTCCATGCCGCTCACCTCTTCAAACAGGCTGGTCTGGGTGGCGAAGGGCAGGTCGGAAAGCTGCTGCGCCGTGAGGGTCAGCATGCGTATCGGCTTGGCAAAATCCCAGTTATCCTTCAATATCTCCATGGCCGTCTCGGTCAGCTCGCGGGCCAAATTGGTGGCATGGGGCAGCACACGCTGTCGCGAAATGCTCTTTAGATCGGGGTTTTTTATCAACACCTGCAGGTTTGACGCATACAGCTTGTGCCGCCGCAGCCGCCCCGCCACCTCGTCTGCCAGCGCGCCCACCGCCACGCGCACATCTCGATATCCCAGCAGGTTGCGCTTGAACGTCAGCCCATTCCCGACACTTTTTATCGATTCCTGCTCGTCTTGGGTCAACACCGGGTCGGTGTCCTCACCGCGCGCATAGCGCAGCAGCAGCGGCCCCTGCTTGCCCATCACCTGCCGCAGCATGCCTTCGTCGGCCGCCGCCAGCGCCCCTATGGTCCCAATGCCCAGCGCTTCCAGCGTCTTTCGGCTTTTTTGGCCCACATACAGCATCGCCGACACCGGCAGCGGCCAGATGATCTCCTGGTAATTTTCCCGCGTGATCTCGGTGATGGCATCCGGCTTTTTGTAATCTGAGCCCAGCTTGGCGAACACCTTGTTGAAGCTGAGGCCGATGGAGATGGTGAGGCCCGTCTTCTCTTTGATGGTGCGCCGTATTTTGTCGGCCACTTCCAGTGGGCTTGTGCCAAACAGCTGCCAGCTGCCGCTCAGGTCCAGCCAGCTCTCGTCTATGCCGAACGGCTCCACGCGGTCGGTGAAGTCGCCATAGTGCCCGTTGATGATTTTCGAATACCGGCGGTACTCGCTGTGATGCGGCGGCAAAAACACCAGTTGCGGGCATTTGCGCTTTGCCTGCCACACCGTTTCAGCCGTTTGCACGCCATATTTTTTGGCCGCCTCGTTTTTTGCCAGAATGATACCGTGGCGGTCGTCCACACTGCCCGACACCGCCACAGGCACATCGCGCAGCTCGGGGTGGCGCAGAAGTTCCACAGACGCATAAAAGCTGTTGCAGTCGCAGTGCAAAATCACGCGTTCCGCCATCGGCCACCCTCCTTTTCGCTTCCTTTCACCCATTATACCATACCGCTTGCCCGGCTGCGGTGTACAGCGGCCGGTGCTTGTGCTATACTGGTTACAAACAGCGGCAATCCATCGGCTACAAGGCCGAGAAAGGGAAATGACTATGGATAAGGACAGCCGGATCCGCCAGATTTTGGCCCATTTGGGCAGTGCCGCTTCCACCGCCGCCGACGGCGTGAACGAGGCGGTGCACTCCGCGGGAGAGATGGTGGGCGACAAGTACGCCGCTTTCAAGCTGGGCGTGGAGATCAATCGACTGCAGGATGAACAATGCAAGCTCTTCTGCGACATTGGCCGCACCATGTACATGATCCACACAGGCGCCATCCCGTCTGAGCCGGAAAATGCAGAGGGCGAGACGATGGACGCCCAACAAACGGTGGACCAATTGCTGGCCAAGGCCGACGAAAAGCAAAAGGCGCTGGACGAGGCCACCGAAAAGCTGAACAAGCTGAACGGCCAGAAAGTGTGCGCCGTGTGTGGCGCCGTGGCCAACCCCAAGGACAAGTTCTGCGCGAACTGCGGGGCCAAATTCCCCGACACACCCCCTGAATCTTAGCCGAACATGCAAAACCGCCGCCAAATATCGGCGGCGGTTTTGTGCTTTTATCATATTCACTCAACAGGGCGGGTTTTGCACATGGGCAGTTTTACCCTTTATCAGATCTTGTTTTATTTTATCATTTACGCCTTTGTCGGCTGGTGCATCGAGGTGGTGTTTTGCTCGGTGAACACCGGCCAATTTGTAAACCGTGGCTTTTTGAATGGGCCGCTCTGTCCCATCTATGGCTTTGGCGCCGTTATCATTCTGGTGCTGCTGGAGCCTTTGGCAAACTCGCTTCTGCTGCTTTTTCTGGCTTCGGTGGTGCTCACCAGCGCGCTGGAGTTGCTCACCGGCTTTTTGTTAAAAAAGCTCTTCCACACCACCTGGTGGGATTACTCCAACCAGCCCTTCAACATCGGCGGATACGTCTGCCTCAAGTTCAGCCTGCTGTGGGGCGTGGCCTGCCTCATCCTCGTCAAGGCGGTGCACCCGCTGCTGGCCGACCTGGTGGACTGGCTGCCCAAAACACTGGGCTGGGTGCTGCTGGCGGTGTTTTATGCCGCCTTGCTGGCCGATTTGGTCGTCACGGTGGCCGCCATACGCAAATGGAACCGCGAGCTGGGCGAGCTGACCCGCCTGGCCGAGGGCATACACGCCGGCAGCGACCGCCTGGCCAAAAACCTTGGCAACACGGCCATTGCCGTGGCTGACAAGGTGGAAGCCCTTGAGCTTGAACAAAAAAAGACGCAGCTGCTTGAAAAAATGGAGACAGACCGCGAAAGGCTGGCCGCCGACGCGGCGGCTGCCCGCCAGCGCATGGACGACCGCCTACAGACCGGCGCCAGCACCGCCAAGCAGCGTTACCAACAACTGCTGCAAAAGCGCCATCCCGTGCGCGAGCACCTGATGCGCGCCTTCCCGGACATGCGCAACCTTCGCCATCCCGACGCGCTGGAGGCCCTGCGCAAGGCCATCGAGGAGAGAAAGGCGCGCGGCAAGCAAGGCCAAGATGAAAAAGAGGACGAATCATCAAATTGATTACATCTGTTTCTTCAATGTATTGTTTA
>JBFXKS010000254.1:0-2742 GCA_050173515.1 Oscillospiraceae bacterium
CCTTTGAAGTGGCTTCACAACAACGTTTTACTCCGATGAATGATGGCGGAAAAGCAATGGGGATACGTTGGCTTTATCATAGCGCAATTGGCGGCGAAAGGCAAGAAAGAGGGAAGCTGGGCAAAAAATGTCGAATCCTGTCTTGTCCCGAGGGTACGCCGCATGCTACTATTATACTACATCATATGGAATGACGGGTCGGGTAGAATGTGAAGAAATGGTTGTGCGTGTGTTTGGCATGGGTGGTGCTCCTGGCGCCGGCGCTGCAGGTGGCGGGGGCAATGCCCCGTTTTGCAGCGGCCGAAAGCGAAGCAGACAGCGGCCTTGGCACGGCCGGGCAGGACGCCAGCCAATCGCCGCCGGATGAAGTCTCGGCGGTGGAGGCCCCGGCTGTGGCGGAACAGCAGGCGGACACATCGGAACCGGCAGGGGATGCGGCGGTAGAGGCAGCAGGCCAGGCCGAAGGGGATGGCGAGGCGCAAGAGGCGGCTGGCCCGGCTGAAAACGAGGACGCGGGCGGGCAGGCGCACGAGGCGGAGGCTCCGGCGGCGGAGAGCGACGCTGCCGACGGCTCGATTTCGGCGGTTTTGGAGGCGGCATCCCAGGCGGAGGCGCTGCCGATGGAAGAGCAGCCGGAAGCCGGGCGCGCTGCCGACGAGAACACCACATGGGGCAGCGCGTGGGCGCTGGCGGCCGATGTGCCGGTGGAGCAACAGCTGCAGGGCACGAGCGATGCGCGCTGGTACCAGTTCCAGCTGCCGGCAAACGGCAGCTGGAAGGTGGAGCTGTCCTGCGAAGGCCACGAGGCCCAGCGGGGCTGGTCCATCGCCATCCGTGCGCAAGGGCCGGACGGCCCCAATGCAGAGTCCCTGTACAGCGCGTTTTTCCGCCCGGCGCTCAGCCTTGTGCACACCAGCGACACGCAGTGGAACCTGGCGGGCGAGCGGGTCTACATCGTGGTGGGCGGCGGCGCGCTGTACAACCCGGCGGCCTTCCGGCTGGTGGTGCGCTTCGAGCCGACCGAAAAGGGCGGGGAGCCCGGCAATGAGCCCGCCGGGCGTAATGACGCATACGACCGCGCCCAGCCGCTGGGTGTGGAAAAGCAGGTGCAGGCCAGCCTGGAGGACCTGGAGGACAGCGACTGGTACACCTTCACGTTGGCCGGCCAAAGCGTGTGGCAGCTGGCGTTCTCCAGCGACGGCATTGAAAAAAATAACCGATGGACGCTGGAATTGTACCGCGCCCAGGCGGGAGGCGGGCAGCCCCAGCGGCTGCGCGAGGCGCCGCTGGCACAGGGGCAGGCGGGTGCAAGCTGGCAGGTCGGCCTGGGTGCGGGGGTCTACTACCTGCGTGTGGCGGCGGACGTGGCGCGGGTGGCGTACTGGCTGACGATGGGCGTGGAACAGACCACCGCCTGGGAAACGGAGCCGAACGACGGCTTTGCACATGCCAATGCCATGCCATTGCAGGGCACGGTGAGTGGCACCATCGATTCTGCCGAAGACCGGGACTGGTTCACCTTTTCGGTAGAGACCGTGGGCGAGTGGACGCTGGGGTTTTCGGCCAAGGCGCCCGGCAGCTGGGTGGCGGAGCTCTACAGCCAGCCGGGCGTGGCAGGCGCTGAAAAGCAGCTGTTGCAGCAGCGTTTTGATGGCATACAGGTGGTGCGGGCCTCGGCAAGCCTGCAGCCGGGCGTCTACCACCTGCGGGTGCGCCCGGGCGATGACAGCGCCGTGGGGGCGGTGTATAGCCTGGATGCCGCTTTCCGGGCCTATGCGCCGGTGACGTCCATCGCCTTTGCGCAGCAGAAGGTGACGCTGGTGAAGGGCAAGCGCGCCAAACTGGGCACGGTGGCCTACACCGAGGACGGCTCGGCGGCGGCGCTGCACTGGGAGAGCGGAAACCCCGCGGTGGCGGTAGTGGGGGCCGACGGCACCATAAAGGCCGTGAAAAAGGGCAAGACGCAAGTGGTGGTGCGCGCCGAGAACGGCGTGCAGGCCAAGGTGTCTGTGCAGGTGGTGACGAAGAAAAAGGCGCTGAAGAGCGTGACGATAAAAAGCGCGCCCGCCCGCCTTGCGGTGGGCAAGGCCAAACGCCTTGGCGCGAGCCTGAGCCCGGCGGCGGCCACCGGGGTGCAGGTGAAGTGGAAGAGCAGCAAGCCCAAGGTGCTGCAGGTGGACGCCGCCGGACGCCTGGTGGCGAAAAAGGTGGGCACGGCCACCATCACCGTGAAGGCCGGGGGCCTGAGCGCGCGGTGCAAGGTGCGGGTGGTGGCGCCGGTGACGGCGGTGCGGCTGCCCCAAAAGACGCTGAGCCTGCAACAGGGCAAGCGCCTTACAATGCCTGCAGTGGCCACCACCACCGACGGCAAAAAGGCCAAGCTGCTGTGGAGCAGCGGCGATGCCGCGGTGGCCACCGTGAGCGCCAAAGGGAAAATAAGCGCTGTGGGGCCGGGCAAAACCACCGTGGTGGTGCGGGCCGAAAACGGCAAAAAGGCCAAGCTGAAGGTGCGGGTGGTGGCAAAGGCCAAGGCGCTGAAACGTGTGGCGATAAGTGGGCTGCCAGGGGAGATGGCCGTGGGGCAGACGGTGCGGCTGGCGGCAAAGCTGACGCCGGGCACCGCCACCGGGGTGCGCCCCAAATATACCAGCAGCAATACGGCGGTGGTACGCGTGGATGCCGCCGGAACGACGGTGGCAGTGGGCAGGGGCGAGGCGGAGATCACGGTGGTGGCGGGAAAGC
>JBFXKS010000255.1:0-2721 GCA_050173515.1 Oscillospiraceae bacterium
CCCGCAGTCTTTACACGCTTTTTCTCACGGCGCTCTCCTTTTTTCCGCCCGCGGTGTTCCTCATAAGGCAGGGCCGCCCGCTCGGCCTGCGCATGCCGCGCTCAAAAGCGGCGCTGCCCCTGTCTGTGCTCTTCCCGGTGTTCGTCACGCTCACACTGCTCACCAATGGCGTGGTCAACCTGCTCTATGCGCTGCTCACGCCGGCCCTTAGTTTGCCGCCGCCCCAAATGCCCGCCTTTCCCAGCGGCTTTTGGTCGTGGGTCCTTTATCTGCTCTTCACCTGTGTCGCCGCCGCTTTTTTTGAAGAGTTTTTCTTCCGCGGGGCCGTGCAGGGCCTGCTGCGCAGCTGGGGCCCGCGCTTTGCCATTCTCGTCACAACGATCGTTTTCACACTCATGCATGGCAACCTAGCCACGCTGCCCACCGTCTTCGTGCTCAGCCTGCTGCTGGGATATTGTGCCGAGGCCTCCGGCTCTCTTCGCGCCTGTGTTTTGCTGCACGCCGCCAACAATCTTTTAGCAGTTGCTTTCAATTTTATACAGAATAAAGTTGGAATCAATATTTATTATTTCATAATATTGTCAGTGCTGCTCATATTTGTGCTTTGGTCGCTGTTGGCGCTGCGCTCTGCCGCCAAGCGCGGCCGCCTGGCCGCTTGGCGCCTTAAAAAAGACGCACCATCGTTGTCCGGCGCACAAAGCCGCCTTCTGCGCCTGCTCAAAGTGCCCCTGTTCACGCTCGCATTGCTGTGTCAACTCGTTTTATTCATCGCCAATACGCTTGTTTCATGACAATAAAGGGGCCGCTATGACAGACGAACAACTGATGCAACTGGCGCTTCAGCAGGCGCAGCTGGCCGCCGACGAAGGCGAGGTGCCGGTCGGCTGCGTTGTTGCGCTGGGCGGCGCCGTTGTGGCGCAGGCGCATAACCGGCGCGAGAACGACAAAAACGCCACGGCCCATGCTGAGCTGCTCGCCATCGATCAGGCCTGCAAGGCGCTGGGCGGCTGGCGCCTGTGGCAGTGCGACCTCTTCGTCACGCTGGAGCCTTGCCCCATGTGCGCCGGCGCCATCATCAACAGCCGCATCCGTCGCCTGGTCTACGCCGCCGCCGACCCCAAGGCCGGGTGCTGCACCTCCGTCGTCAACCTTTTCGCCCTTCCGTTCAACCACCGTCCCATCGTTGAATCCGGCCTTATGCAGGCAGAGAGCAGCGCGCTGTTGCGCGCCTTTTTCCAGCGCTTGCGCCAGCCGCCACAGCAGGAGGAAACCCATGGATAAGACCGTTCTCATCACCGGGGCCTCCGGCGGCATCGGCTCGGCTGCGGCCCGCCTGTTCGCCCAAAACGGCGCCCGCGTCGTATTGGGCGCCCACCGGCACTTCGCCCGTGCCGAGGCGCTTTGTGCCGAGATAGTGGCCGGGGGCGGCAGCGCCTGTGCACTGCGGGCCGACGTCACCAGCGAGGCCGACGTCCAGCGCCTGTTTGCCGAGGCCGAAAGCCGCTTCGGGCCCGTGGATATCCTTGTGAACAACGCGGGCATCGCCGGGCAAAAGCTTTTCACCGACCTCACTTTGGCGGAATGGCACCGCATGCTGGATGTGCACGCCACCGGTACCTTCCTCTGCTGCCGCCGGGCGCTGCCCGCCATGGTGCAAAAAAAGGTGGGCGCCATCGTCAACGTCGCCTCCATGTGGGGCCAAGTGGGCGCCGCCTGCGAGGTGCACTACTCGGCGGCCAAGGCGGCCGTCATCGGCCTCACCAAGGCCTTGGCCAAGGAGATGGCCCCCAGCGGCATCCGCGTCAACTGTGTGGCGCCCGGCGCCGTGGCCACGCCCATGATGGCCGATTTCACCGCAGAAGAACAGGCCGAGCTCTGCGCCCAGGTTCCGCTGGGGCGCCTGGGCACCCCGCGGGAGGTTGCCGACACCATTTTCTTTTTGGCCTCGCCCGCCGCGGCCTACCTCACCGGGCAGGTGCTCTCGCCCAACGGCGGCATGGTGGTGTAGAGCCTGGCGCACATCATCCGTCCGCCTTGCTGCAAACACCCGCCGCGCCATCAAGAGCGCGCCGCGCATCTGCGCGCTGGGGCGGCTTGACAAGCCGCCCCGCCGGGTGCTATACTATTGCAAATTGGTTCTGCTGTTTGGAACCCGAGAAACCGTCGAGCAGGAAGAGTAGCTTTCACAAACGGGATATAGAGAGCGGCCCACCGGTGGAAAAGCCGCACCACGCGTGAAAGTGAATGGACCTGTGAGGGTGGCCCGAAACCGCGTTGCAGCGGGAGTAGTTGCCAACGGGAGATGCCGCACCCGTTACCCGGCCGGCATGCATTCGTGCGCGAGTGTAAAAGTGGGCTTTTAGGCCAATGTGGGTGGTACCGCAGGAGTTTACCTCTTGTCCCTGATTTATTCAGGGGCAAGTTTTTTTATGGGCAGGCAACAGATGAGGTGATGAGATGAAACAGCCGGGCAAACGATGGCAACTGTGCAGCATAAGCATATAAAACATCAATTAATTATTTAATTAAGGAGAATGCTGTATGGATATCCCACATAAAATCATTTTGCCGGAAGACAGGATCCCGCGGCAATGGTATAACCTGCGCGCCGACATGCCCCAAAAGCCACCGCCCCTTGTGAACCCGGGCACCGGCAAGCCCGCCACGCTGGAAGAGCTCACCCCGGTCTTCTGCGACGAGCTAGCCAAGCAGGAATTGGAC
>JBFXKS010000256.1:0-2720 GCA_050173515.1 Oscillospiraceae bacterium
CACGATGTCTGCAACGCCGGTGACGATGGCCAGAAGGCCATAGAGGATGACCATGGTTCCCAGCGCCGTGCCGGGGTTGGCCAGGGCGAAGATGCCAAGGGCGATGAGCAGGATGCCAAGGATGAGTTCCAGCCATCCGAATTTTGATTTCTGTTTCATGTCGGTTTCTCCTTTGTCGTTGATTTTGCCTGTTATTTCTGTGTGGGCCGCGGAAGGGCCACGGCGGATGTTGCCTTTCAGGCGGCGGGGCGGTCCTCGTTCAGCAGTTGCATGAACTCCGCGCCGGTGATGTTCTCTTTTTCCAGCAGGGTGGCGGATATCTTGGCCAGGGAGGCCTTGTTGTCCTCCAAAAGGGCGGTGGCCTGTTTCTGGCAGTCGTCCAGAATCTTGCGCACCTCTTTATCCACGGCGGTTTCAGTTTCCTGCGAGCAGTTCGAGACATTGCGCCCGTCGAGGTACTGGTTTTGGGTGCTCTCCAGGCCCATGGGGCCAAACTTTTCGCTCATGCCATACTGGGTCACCATGCCGCGGGCCAGCTTGGTGGCGCGCTCGATGTCGTTGCTGGCCCCGGTGGTCACCTCGCCGAACTGGATCAGCTCGGCCGCGCGGCCGCCCAGCAGGGTGGTGATCTGCGCTTTGATCTCGCTTTGGGTCATCAGGTAGCGCTCTTCCTCGGGCATGTTCATGGTGTAGCCCAGGCTGCCCATGGTGCGCGGCACGATGGTGATCTTCTGCACCGGCTGGCTGTTCTTTTGCAACGCGCTCACCAGGGCGTGCCCCACCTCGTGGTAGGCCACCATCTCGCGTTCTTTGGGGTTCATCACCCTGTCTTTCTTCTCCTTGCCGGCGATGACCACTTCCACCGATTCCATCAGGTCCTTTTGCGTCACGGCCTTGCGGCCCTCCTTCACGGCCAGCAGCGCGCCTTCGTTGATCATGTTGGCAAGGTCCGCGCCGGTGGCGCCGCTGGTAGCCAGGGCAATTTCGTGTAAATCCACGTCGGGGGCCACCTTCACCTTGGCGGCGTGCACTTTCAATATCGCTTCGCGGCCGGGCAGGTCGGGTTTTTCTACGATGATGCGCCGGTCAAACCGGCCGGGCCGCAAAAGGGCTTTGTCCAGCACTTCGGGGCGGTTGGTGGCCGCCAGCACGATGACGCCCTGGTCTCCCTCAAACCCGTCCATCTCGGCCAGCAGCTGGTTCAGGGTCTGTTCGCGCTCGTCGTTCGAGCCCAGCTGGCCATCGCGGCTTTTGCCAATGGCGTCGATCTCGTCGATGAAGATGATGCAGGGGGCATTTTTCTTGGCCTGCTCGAACAGGTCCCGCACGCGGGAAGCGCCCATGCCCACGAACATCTCCACGAACTCGCTGCCGGAAATGGAGTAGAAGGGCACGCCTGCCTCGCCCGCCACAGCCTTGGCCAGCAGCGTTTTGCCGGTGCCGGGCGGGCCCACCAGCAGCGCGCCGCGGGGCTGCTTTGCGCCGATGGCCTGGTATTTCTTTGGGTTGTGCAGGTAGTCCACCATTTCGGCCAAGCTCTCCTTGGCCTCGTCCTGCCCGGCCACGTCGGCAAATTTGACGCCGGTGCTCTTTTCCACGTTGTACTCTTTCGCCTTGCTTTTGCCCATGCCGAACATGCCGCCGGCGCCACCACTGCCGCCGCCCATCTTGCCCAGCATCTTGCGGATGATGAAATAGTAGATGAGGTACATGATGAGGGTGGGGATGATGAACATGGTGATGAAACTCATCAGTGGCGAAGAGGTGGTTTGCGAGTAGGTTTTGGAGAAGGCCACGTCATTTTGGTGCAGCCGGTCCACCAGGCCGTCGTCGTCTATGCGCGTGGCCACATACACGCTGCCCGCCACGGGCGCCGTCTGCTGCTCGCCGCTGCGGCCGGCGGGGTACAGGATCTTTTCCACCGCAGCCAGGTCGGCGTCTTTGGCAATGCTGACCTGCACCTGCTCGTCGCTCAGCACGGCATTGCTCACATAGCCCTGCTCCACCAGGTCGATGAACTGGCTGTAGGCGATGGTGGTGGCGCTCTGCTGGCCTCTGGGCGCGAACAGGATGTTCAGCACAAAGGTGATGAGGAAAAACACGAGGATGATGTTGAAGATATTGGGGCCTTTGGGTGTGTGTTGGCCGCTGTTCGCGCCGCCTGTGCCGCCGGGCGGGTTTTGGCCGCCGGCGCCGTTCGGGTTCATCTGGTTGGGCTCGGGCCCAACATCGCTTTTTTTGTTTGGTTCCATTATGAGATCTCCTTTTCTGCTTCTTCTTTTGGTTCGTTCAGGGCAGCGCCGCAGCGTTTGCAGTAGCGGCTGTCTGCGTCGTTGTAAGCGGTGCAGGTGGGGCATTCCTTCTGGCCTTTGACATTTACAAGCTGGGCGCGGGCTTCAATGATCTCATCCACCAGCCGATTCACCACACGCTGTTCGCCTTCGGCCATTTCCAGCAACTCCTTGCCCATCTGGCTGTAGTGCTGCTGCAGCTCGCACTCCTTTTTGTGGATGCGCTCTTCCAGCGCTTCCAGCCGCGCTTTGTCGTTTGTGTCCATGTGCATCTTGTCACCTCGCTGTTCTCGCATTGGTCTATGGTTTTATTCTAAAAGCGCCGCGGGCATAAAACCACCTGCAAAAGCGCGCAGATGTAGCTTTCCGTACACTTTTGAGAGAAGTGTACGGAAAACGCCGGGGTGTGCTATACTTTTCTTGGGTGGT
>JBFXKS010000257.1:0-2694 GCA_050173515.1 Oscillospiraceae bacterium
ATCGGTCGGGTTCATATACGGTATCTTGTTTGTGCGCGGGCTGGGCAGCACGTTTCACGGCCCGGCCATGCAGGCGGCCATCCCGCTGTTGGTGCCCACAGACATGCTGACCAAGGCGGGTGGCTGGGGCAACCTGATCAGCTCCATGGGCAACATGCTGGGGCCGGTGCTGGGCGCCGCGCTGATGGGCATCATGCCCATCGGGGCCATCATGCTGGTGGACATTCTGGGCGCGGCGTTTGCCATTGTGTGCCTGCTGTTCGTGAAGATACCGGACATCCCGCGCAGCGACGAAAAACAGACGCCGCTGGCCGACATGAAGCAGGGCTTTGCCGCCATGCGCGCGAACCGGGCGCTGATGGCTATTATTGTGCCGATGATTTTGGTGAACGTGGTGTATATGCCGCTGGGTTCACTGTTCCCGCTGTTGGTGCGCACGCACTTTGGGGGCACGGCGTTCCACAACAGCCTGGTGGAGTTCGTGTTTGCCGGTGGGCTGTTGGTGTCCTCGCTGGCCATGGGCATTTTTGGCGGGGCAAAGCGCCGGTTCCTCATGGTGTCCTTGGGCGTGGTAGTGCTGGGCGTGGTCAGTGCCGTCAGCGGCATACTGCCCGCCTCAGTGTTGGGCTTTAGCCTGTTTGTGGCGTGCAGTTTCATCATGGGCAACACCGGCACCGTCATCAATGTGCCGATGATGGCCTATGTGCAGGAGAGCACGCCGCCCGAGGTGCTGGGCAAGGTGTTGGCGCTGTTGATGAGCGCGATGACGCTGGCCATGCCGGTGGGGCTGTTGATCGCCGGGCCGTTCAGCGAGGTGGTGGGCGTGGACAACTGGTTCTTCTACTCGGGCATCATCATGGCGCTGGTGGGTGTGCTGACCTGGTGGCTGAGCCGCCGCTTTGACGCGCCGGCCGCGGCAGAGCGCGCCGAAGCGGACGAGGGAGCAGGCGAGTAGGGCTGGGTTTCTTGTATCATCGCACCGTTTTGTGGGGGTATCCCTTTACGCGGCGGCAGCCGCGGGCTATAATGAAAGAAACGAAGCCATGTGCCGGGGAGGAATGGGATGTTTGCGAAACTGCATAGCTTGGGGGTCAATGTGCTGGACGGCTATGTGGTGACCGCCGAGGTGGACATCTCGGGCGGGCTGCCTCAGTTCTCCATTGTGGGCCTGCCCGACAACGCGGTGAAAGAGGCCACAGACCGGGTGCGCAGCGCCCTGAAAAACCTGGGCTACACCTACCCGCTGGGCCGCGTGACCGTGAACCTCGCGCCCGCGGACATCCGCAAGACGGGCCCGGTGTATGACTTGCCGCTGCTGCTGGGCGTTTTGGCGGCGGGGCGGCAAATACCCGTGCCCGAGGCGGACTGCGCCTTTGTTGGGGAGCTGAGCCTGGACGGGGACGTGCGCGCGGTGGCCGGGGTGCTGCCCATGGCGCTGGCCTGCCGGGCCGGGGGCATTCGGCATCTGTTCTTGCCGGCGGACAATGCCGCCGAGGCCGCCGTGGTGGAAGGGCTGCAGGTGTATCCATTGCAGCGGGTGAACGAGGTGATCGCCCACTTGGGTGGCCACAGCGCAATACCGGTGTACAGTGGCAAATCGGCAAACGGGCCGCCACAGGCCGAGGCCTACCCGGACTTCAGCGATGTGCATGGGCAGCCGGAGGCCCGGCGCGCCATGGAGATAGCCGCGGCGGGGCTGCACAACGCCCTGCTGGTGGGCCCGCCGGGGGCGGGCAAAAGCATGCTGGCCAAGCGCCTGCCCGGCATCTTGCCGCCCATGACGCAGGCGGAGGCCATAGCGACCAGCAAGATCTACTCGGTGGTGAGCCAGCTGAAAAAGGGCCCGGCCGGCCAGGTGTTGATGGCAGAGCGGCCCTTTCGTGCGCCGCACCACGGCGTGAGCCCCGGGGGCCTTGCCGGCGGCGGCAGCCCGCCGCGGCCGGGCGAGGTGAGCCTGGCGCACAATGGCGTGCTGTTTTTGGATGAACTGCCGGAGTTTCGGCGCGAGGTGCTGGAGATATTGCGCCAGCCGATGGAGGACGGCGAGGTGACGGTGAGCCGGGTGGCGGGCAGTGTCACCTACCCGTGCCGCTTTATGCTGGTGGCCGCCATGAACCCCTGCCCCTGCGGCTACTATGGGCACCCCACGCGGGACTGCCGCTGCACGGCCAACGCCATCGACCGCTACCTGCAAAAGATCAGCGGGCCGCTGCTGGACCGCATCGACCTGCACATCTCGGTGCAGCCGGTGGAGTACGCGTCCATCAGCGCGGCTGCGGGCGGGGAATCCAGCGCCCAGATCCGCGCGCGGGTGCTGGGGGCCCGCACCTTTCAAACACAGCGCAGCGAGGGCGCCGCGCCGCTGCCCAACGCGGCGCTGGCGGGCGAGCAGCTGCGCCGTGCCTGCCCGCTGACCGACCGCGCCACCCAGATGCTGGAAATGGCCTTTGAGCGCCTGGGCCTGTCGGCCCGCGGGTACGACCGGGTGCTGCGCGTGAGCCGCACCATCGCAGACCTGGATAGGGCCGAAGTGATCGACGTGGCCCATGTGTCGGAGGCGGTGCAGTACCGCAACATGGACCGCCAGTACTGGTTTTCGAAATAAAGACGCCGGGCTTTGAAGGGTTCTGCCCATGTTTTGGCGTATAATATAAGTGAAGGGATACTGCCGGGGACAAAAGTCTCCGGCTTATT
>JBFXKS010000258.1:0-2693 GCA_050173515.1 Oscillospiraceae bacterium
GGCGGTTACGCCGGTGCGGCACATCTCCAAAATGTGGTACTGGCTGATGACCGCCAAAAACCCGTCTATCTTCGAGGGCTTGCCCGTCAGCTCCACCACCATGCTGTCCACCGAAAGGTCCACCACGCTGGCCTTGTAGATCTCCGCCGCCTCGCGCACCACGCTGCGGGTGGCCTCGTCTGCCGCTATCTTCACCAGCAGCAGCTCGCGCTGGATGCTGCTGTCCGGCTCCAGTGCCACCACGGTGCGCACCTCTATCAGCTTGCTGGTCTGGCTCAATATCTGGGCCAGCACCTGCTTGTCGCCCTGGGTGGTGATGGTGATGCGCGAGATGCGCGCGTTGTCGGTGGCGCTGACGGTCAACGAGTCGATGTTGAAGCCCTTGCGGGCGAACAGGCTGGCCACCCGGGCCAGCACGCCGGCGTTGTTGTCCACCAGCACCGAAACCACCTGTCTGTTGTCGTTCATCTTGGCCGCCCTCCTCTTAGTCGTAAATAATGGTGTCGTCCACGGTGCAGCCAGACGGGATCATCGGGCTCACCATCTCGTCGCGGTCTATCACACACTCTATCCACACGGGCCCTTCGCTCAGCAGCGCCTTCTCCATCGCGTCGCTGAACTGTGCCGGCGTGGTGGCGCGGTAGCCCTTGGCGCCAAAGGCCTCGGCCATTTTCACATAGTTGGTCTTGCGGTCCAGCGTGGTGGCCGAGAAGCGGTCCTCGTAAAAGCTGTGCTGCCACTGGCGCACCATGCCCAGCACGTTGTTGTTCAGTATCACGCTGATGACCGGCAGGTTGTAGGTCACCGCCGTGCAGCACTCGTTCAGGTTCATGTGGAACGAGCCGTCCCCGGTGATGTGCACCACCTTTCGGCCGGCGCCCACGCCCACCTGCGCGCCGATGGCCGCGCCGTAGCCGTAGCCCATGGTGCCCAGGCCCGCGCTGGTTAAAAAGCTGCGCGGCCGCGTGCGGCGGCAATATTGCGCCGCCCACATCTGGTGCTGGCCCACGTCGGTCACCAGCACGGCGTCGGGCCCGGCCATCTCGGCAATGGTGCCGATGACCTGGTGGGGGCGCAGGCGGTCGGCGCTGTCCTGCGGGCGGTAGTCCTGCTCACGCCAGGCGGCTATCTCGTCCAGCCAGGCGTCGTGGCGGGTGGGCTCCAGCATCGGCAGCAGCTTTTTCAGTATCAAATCGATGTCGCCCACCACGGCGTGGTCGATGGCCACGTTTTTGTTCACCTCGCTGGGATCGATGTCTATCTGCACGATCTTCGCGCCGGGGGCAAAGCAGCTGGTGTTCAGCGCCACGCGGTCGGAAAAGCGGAACCCGATGGCCAGCACCAAATCGGCCGCGTTCAGCGCCTTGTTGCCGCAGATGCAGCCGTGCATGCCCACCATGCCCAGGTTCAGCGTGTCGTCCCAGCCCAAAACGCCCGTGCCCATGATGGTGTGCACCGCCGGGATGTTCACCTTGTGCACCAGCTCGTACAGGCTCTCCTCGGCGCCGCTGGCCACCACGCCGCCGCCAAAGCACACCAGCGGGCGCGTGCTGCGGCCCATGTAGCGCAGCACCTCCCAGATCTGCTCGTCGTCCTCGAAGGGCTTTTTCTGCTCCACAAAACGCTCGGCTGGGCGAAAGTCGCACTCGTTCACGGTGGCGTCCTTGGTGATGTCCACCAGCACCGGGCCCTTGCGCCCGCTGCCCGCGATGCGGAAGGCCTCGCGCAGCACCGGGGCGATGTCCTCGGCGCGCTGCACCATGTAGTTGTGCTTGGTGATGGGCATGGTGATGCCCATGGTGTAGACCTCTTGGAAGCTGTCGCGCCCGATGAGGCCGCTGCCCACGTTGCCGGTGATGGCCACCATGGGCACGCTGTCCATGTAGGCGGTGGCGATGCCGGTGACCAGGTTGGTGGCGCCGGGGCCGCTGGTGGCCAGCACCACGCCGGTTTTGCCGGTGGCGCGGGCATAGCCGTCGGCCGCGTGGGCGGCGCCCTGCTCGTGGGCCGAAAGGTAGTGGGTTATCTCGTCCCGGTGGCGGTACAGCGCGTCGTATATCTCCAGCACGGCGCCGCCCGGAAACCCGAACACGGTGTCCACTCCCTGCTCCATCAGCACCTGGGCTATTATCTCTGATCCTGGCATTTTCATCGTGCTTCCTCCTTGTGGCCAATAACGATAAAAATGGCCCCTGTCTCTTTTGACTTAAAGAGACAGAGGCCATGCTCTGCGGTACCACTCTTCTTGCCGCGCGCAAAACGCGGCCACTCTGCCAGCATCCCGCCTGCACCCTGGGCACAGGGCCGGAATACCGGGCGCCTTAACGTGGCGCCATGCGTCCGCGCTTACACAAGAAAGGCTGGCTTTCTCTTCGGGCGGCTGCCTGTGGGAGAGACTTCGCCTTGCGCTTTGGCACTGCCTCGCACCACCCGGCAGTTCTCTGGGCCTTTCACGCAAGCTACTGGTTCCCGTCATCGCATTTGGCTCATTATTGAAATTATCCCATATTATAGCGAAGCGCGCCGCCGCTGTCGAGGCCTTTTGGAATATTCGCGCCCTGGCGCCACAAAACGGGGCCCTTTCGCCCGGCCGGCAGCTACCTTGCCGGCCGCTTGGGGATGCGTGTTTCGCACGGCACGCCCACCTGGCACATGCCACAGCCGTAATATTTCGGCCATGGCTGCCGGGTGGT
>JBFXKS010000259.1:0-2673 GCA_050173515.1 Oscillospiraceae bacterium
GAGGCGGGGGTCCTGCACAATGACATCGGGCTGAAAACCGGCGCCCACCCGGAAAACGAAGAGGAAACGGCGGAAGAATAAAGGGCGGAAAAAACGGAAGGTACAAAAATAGCGAATAAATAATAGAGTATTTGTGCAAAGGAATAAAATGCGAAGAGGCGAAAAAATAAATAAAGAAAAAAGCCGGAATCCCCGGCTTTTTTTGTAATTGATTTGATTTTGGCTAGCCGATGAGCTTGAGGCAGCGCAACAGGAAAGACGAGGTGCCAAAAAGGGTATAACGTGCCACAAAGTAGCGCTCGTCAAACTCCACAAAGGACTGGCACAGCTGCCCGCCCTCGCTCTCTTCGTTGGCAATGGCGGCCAGCTGCTCGCTGGCGGAGCGGGCGGCGGACAGCGACTGGTGCACATCAATGATGGTGCACATCTGCGGGCCGTGAGAGCAGTCGTGCACCTCGGCGATGAATTTGGTGACCCGTTTGCCGACATCGCTGAGCTGAAGCAGGGCTTGTGTATCCTGCTTTGTGGCAGAAAAGGAGTCGTAATCGCTTGACGGCAACGCAGAAGTCGCCACATTGCTTGCAGAAACTGCCGAAGGTTGCGGCGAGGTCTCGTAAGGTGCAGGGGCCTGGGGTGGCGCGTAGGGTGCGCCGGCAGAGGGCGCCGGTGGGTAGGTGGACGGCAGAGGCGCCGGCGTCTGGTAAGGGTAGGCCGGGTAGCCCTGGGGCGGCAGCTCCTGCGGAGAGACAGGCGCCGTGTAGGGCGCCGGGCCCGCCTGATAGCCGCCGTTTTGCGGGCCGGCCGCCGCCGCTGTGGGCTGGGGCGGGTAATTGTAGGCCTGCTGCTGGGGTGCGTAAGGCGTGGCCGGCGGGGCAACAGGCGCCGCTGCCGGCGGCGAAGCGACAGGATGGACGGCCGCCGCCGCGGGTGCACTTGCGGGCGGAGCGCTTTGGGCAAGAGGGGCAGAAACAGGCGATGGAGCGGAGAAAGCCGCCTGTGGTGGTGGCGCCTCCGGGCTGGGCAATGGCGCCGGGCGCGCATAGGTGTAGGGCGCTGCACTGGCCTCTGCGGGCACAGGGTCGGCCTCTTCCGGCGCATCCGCCCCGGAGAAAAACGGCTCGTCGTCGGGCGGGGCGGGGTCTGCCGCCGGGGCGGCAGGCGCCACGGGCGCCGCAGATTCGGCAGCCGGGCCCTGGGTGGGCTCGGGCTCGGCGCCGGTGAGCAAGCGCTGCACCTCATTTTCCGGGAAGCGCCACTGCCCGCCTATTTTGCGGCCCACCAGCCGCCCGCTTTTCAGGTAATTGCGTATGGTGCGCCCGGTAACAGAGGCCAGCTCGGCCACTTCTTCAACCGTGTATAATTTCTCGATCATGTCCTCACCGCTTTCCTTCTGTGCATAGCATTTGTGTGTAAACACATTATAAAAGCTTCTTTTTACAAAGGCAAGGGAAAGCAAGACATTTGCATGTAAATTCCTAACATTTCATATGTTTTTCAGGCGTGCGATGGCCGCGCGGTCCAGCTGGGCGGGGCACATGCGCGCGCGGCAGGCCTTGATGGGAATGCCCTGCGCCGCGAACATCTCCTCGTGCTCGGTGCGGATATTCCAGGCGGGTTCCTCTTTGTGCAAGTCGCGCGTGAGCCACTCCACGGCAAAGCCGGTGTATTCAAAGTAGCGCAGGCTGTCTTCGAACAGCGCGGCGTTGTCGGTTTTGAACCAGACCTCGCCGCCCTCGCACAGCACGTCGCGCATCTGCGCCAGCTGCCGGGGGTGCGTGAGGCGGTGCTTGGCGTGGCCGGTCTTCGTCCACGGGTTGCAAAAATTGATGTAGATGCGCGAGACATGGTCCTCGGGTGCGAGGATGCACGACAGGCGCTCTATCTCCCAGCTGGTGATGGCGAGGTTGCCAAGGGGGCGCTGCGCCTGCTGGAAAAGGCGCTCGGCGGTGCGTTTGGCCACCACCAGCATCTCGCTTTTGATGTCGACGCCGAGGTAGTTGAAATTGCCCTCGCGCAGCGCCAGGGTGGCCAAAAAGCGGCCCTTGCCGCAGCCCAGCTCCACACGCAGGGGCATGTTTTGGTCAAAAGCATCGGCCCAGTGGCCTTTTTGGGCCTCGGGGTCTGGGATGTTGCGGGACCAGGCGGCCAGCTCGGGCCGGGCGTAGGGCTTGAAACGGATGCGCATCGCAGGACCATCTGCCTTTCTTGAATGGTGAATGTGGCTTTATTATTTGGCCGGCCCCCTGTATAATAGGCAGATAAGAGGGCGGCGGGATGCCCCATGCCGGCCCGGGAGGACACAGATGAGACGTTTTTTTGCATGGATAACGGCCACGGCGCTGCTGGGCGGCCTGCTGGCCGGCTGCGCGCGCGCAGAGCAGCAGGCGCGGCCGGGCATAGAGGCCGCCGCGCCGTCCCTGGCCGCCGAGGCCGCGCCTGAAACGGCACAGACGGCACTGCGCGCGCTGCTGCCCACCGGGCAAGACGCGCTGGAGCAGCTGTTGCAGCAGATGGCCGCCGAAGAGGGCCTGGAGCTGGAGATAGAGACCGCGGCGGCCGGAACCGCTATGCCGATGCGGTGAATGAGGCGCTGGGCGGCGAAAATGCGCCGGACATCTTCTACCTGAAGGGAGATGCCGAAGTCAAACGCGTCGATGCCGGGCAGATGGCCGA
>JBFXKS010000260.1:0-2641 GCA_050173515.1 Oscillospiraceae bacterium
TAGCTGTCTGTGCCCAGGGCCGCCGTCAGTCTCATCTCAACACCTCTTCGAAAACGTGCTGTGGTATGTCTAGGCCGATCTCTCGGTGAGCAGCCGTGGGCTGCCATACAGGCCCAGCACCCGCACCTCCACGCCCAGCTGGCCCACGTCGTGCAGCAGGGCCTCTGTGCGGGCGGCCATCTCGTCGGCGTTTGGCAGCGAGAGCTCCAGGTAATAGGTGCTTTCCGGCGACTTTTTCCCGGCGGGCCGGGCCTTCACCGCCTCTATTTTAAAACCTTTCTCGGTGAGGGTCTCGATGAGCTGGGCCAGATGCCCCACCTGGTTCTCCATGGTGGCCAGCAGGGAAATGTGGCTGCCCGCCACCGGCGCCTGGTGCGACAGCACCAGATACCGCGCCACCACGCCCTGCTTCACCACGATGTCCGCCATGTCGGAAAAATAGCACGGGTGCTCGCAGGAGAGCTCGATGATCTCGGCCAGCTTGCCCTGGCCGGAGACCTCGAACGGCACCACGCCAAAGGCGGCCATACCGGCGGCCACCGCCTCGAACACCTCTTTCAGCCCCGCGGTGGCCAAGGGCTCGGCCTCGGGGAACAGGGCCTTCAGCACCCGGAAGGCGGGGCCCTTCTCGCGCCCGGTGTAGGCCACGGCCTCCTGGCCTATCAGCTGGGTCTGGTAGTGGCGCGACAGCGTCATCACGTGGGTGATGAAGGATGTGTAATATTTTTTGAGGTCTTTGTTTTTCAGCTGGGCGGTGTTTTTCACAATGATCTCTTTGTGGCGCGCCGCGTCCAGCACCGGCAGGCCCTCGGCTTTTTTGCAGGTGGCCAGCTGGGCGGCCAGCGCCATGCGGCTCTCAAAAAGGGTGGCCATCTGGCGGTCCACCTTGTCTATCTGTGCACGAACCCGCTGCAATCTATCCATCGTTGTTCCCTCTTGTCATCAGGCGAAGCGCTAAAACCCGGCGGCCAATCGTCTCTTCTATAGTATAGATAAACCGGCTGTCCTGTGTGGCGGCCGCCGTGCTATAATAGTATCATATTTTCACAGTCTTTTCACGCGGCGCCAGTAATCCTTTCACATTCACGCGATAAAATAAGGGCAGAAACAAATGATAAACCCCTTCAGTGGCGTTTGGATGAATAACAAGGAGATGTTTTTATGAGCAACTATAACCCCTATTCCCCGGCTTCCGGCCAAAACGACCAACCCTATGGCGCGCAGCAGCCTGTGCAGCCCGCCCAGCCCACGTGGCAGGCCGAGCAGCCTGCCGCCGGCGCCCACCAGCAGAGCGGCTACCGTTCGCAGTATCCCGGCTGGGAATACTACAACAATGCCTGGCATGCGGTGCAGCCGCAGGCCCCCAAGGCGCCGCAGGCACCCACGCCCCCGCCCAAGCGCGAGAAAAAGCGCGGAAAGGGCGCGGTGCGGGCCGTTGCGCTGATGCTGGCCTGCCTGCTGTGCGGGTTTGGCGGCGGCTATGCGGCGCTGAACCTGTACGAGCCGCCCGCAACGCCCGAGCCCGACCAGACCGTCATCTACAAAAGCCCCGAGACCAACACCAACGGCGCCAGCGGCGTGAACGATGCCGATGAGCTGTCTGTCAGCGATATCGCCGAGGTGGCCGGCAAGTCCGTGGTCTCCATCACCACTGAGAACGAAGTGCGCGACTTCTACACCGGCGGCCGCGTGGTCTCCGGCGCGGGCAGCGGCGTCATCATCAGCGAGGACGGCTACATCGTCACCAACCACCACGTGATAGAGGGCGCCAGCAACGTCATCGTCACGCTGCCGGACGGCTCTGAGTACCCGGCCACCCTGGTGGGCACCGACCAGCGCACCGACGTGGCGGTCATCAAGATCGACGCCACCGGCCTTTCCCCGGCCGTCATGGGCAACTCCGACGATTTGAAGGTGGGCGAGTTCTGCCTGGCCATCGGCAACCCGATGGGCACCTTGGGCGGCACGGTCACCAACGGCATCATCAGTGCGCTGAACCGCGAGATCACCATCAGCGGCAACACCATGAACCTGCTGCAGATGAGCGCGGCGGTGAGCCCGGGCAACTCCGGCGGCGGCCTGTTCAACTCCAAAGGTGAGCTGGTGGGCGTGGTGAACGCCAAGTCCGCCGGCTCCGAGACCGAGGGCCTTGGGTTCGCCATTCCGGTGAACACCGTGCTCAGCGTGGTGGAGGACCTGATGGCCAGCGGCTACGTCACCGGGCGGCCCGGCATCGGCGTCAACATCCAGGTGCTGACCACCGAGATGGAAGCGGCCCAGGCGGGCTATCCCTCTCCCGGCGTGTACATCGTGGCCGTGAACGCAGACAGCGCCGCCGAGGCGGCGGGCCTGCAGGAGGGCGACAAGGTGGTCAGGGCGGCCGGCATCGACATCGTCACCGGCGACGATCTGCTGGAGATCATTCGCGAACGCAGTGTGGGCGACGCCCTGGAGCTGGTCATCGAGCGCGACGGGCGCCAGATGAACGTGACGGTCACCTTGGGCGAGCTGGTTGGCTAAGGCCCACACATAGCCACTGCCTTAAAAGTTTGATAAAACCATAATGCAACACCCTGTGGCGGGCCCCGAACAAGGGATCCTGCCCGGGGTGTTGCCATGTGGTGCGTCGGCGCCCTGCAAT
>JBFXKS010000261.1:0-2634 GCA_050173515.1 Oscillospiraceae bacterium
TATGATAGGAAAAATAGAACCGAGGGGAGGCGGCGCCCTGCGCCTGTTGACACGTTCCGATTTTGATGGCCTTGCCTGTGCCGCATTGCTCAAAGAGCTCGGCATCATCGACACCTGGAAGTTCGTGCATCCCAAAGACCTGCAGGACGGCATCATTGAGGTGACGGACCAGGACGTGCTGGCCAACGTGCCCTACGTGCCGGGCGCCCACCTTTGGTTCGACCACCACTCCAGCGAAAGTGAGCGCCTGGGCGATGCGGCCGACTTTGGCGGCGAGAGCCGCCTGGCCGACAGCGCCGCCCGCGTCATCTACGAGTATTACGGCGGCAAGGCCCGCCTGCCCCACATGGCCGACATGGTTGCCGCGGTGGACAAGGTCGACTCCGCCAAGCTCACCCGCGAGGAGATCTTGCAGCCCACCGGCTGGGTGCTGCTGGGCTTTCTTATGGACCCACGCACCGGCCTTGGCCGTTTCCGCGAGTTCCGCATCAGCAACTATGCGCTCATGGAAAAGCTCATCGAGGCCGTGCGTGTCGATTCCATCGACCAGATCCTCGCCGATGCGGATGTCGCCGAGCGCGTCGAGTTGTACTTTGCGCAGGACGCCCTGTTCCGCGACATGCTGGCAAAGCACACCCGCACCCAGGGCAACGCCATCATCACCGACCTGCGTGGCGTGGCGCCCATCTATACCGGCAACCGCTTCCTCATCTACAGCCTCTATCCCCAGCAAAACATCTCGCTGTGGGTGGTGGACGGCCGCGAGCGCAAAAACTGTCCCATCGCCGTGGGCCACAGCGTGCTCAACCGCACGTCCAAAACCGACGTCGGTTCCCTTATGCTGCGGTATGGCGGCGGCGGGCACCCCCAGGTGGGCACCTGCCAGGTGCCTTATGCCAACGCCGACCGTGTCATTGGCGAACTGCTGGACCAGATCAACCGGGATGGTTAGTTCCCGCTTGCTTGCGCCCCATCTCCCCAGCGGCCGGCCCCATGCGCTTCTGGGGTCTTTCCTTGCCCGGCCTTTGTAATAAAGGGGCTGTGCCGTTCGTTACCTATCTGAAAGAGGTGTTTCCTTTCTCATGCATTTTTTCTCACTTCCGGGCTTGAAACGCTCTGCTGCGCTTTGCCTTTCGGCGCTGGCGGCCATCTCCTTCTTGTCTTTCTCCACGCCGCCCGGGGCCGCCGAGGTCGCCGAGGCCGAGCTGGTCACCCAGGGGGTGGCCGTCACCCACTCAGGCGGGCAGGGCACGGCCGTGCTGCTAGACCAAAACCGCTCCACATACCTCACCTTCGCCGGCGGCGACACGCTCACCATCGAAAGCGAGGGCCGTTTTTCCAGCCTCTACCTCATCTGGGACCGCCCGCCCCAGCCCTGGGCGCTTGACGCCGACGGCGCCACCTCTCAAAACGGCCAAAACGGCTACCTGCACGAGCTGGTCACGCTCAAGTCCCTCACCAGCACCGCCACCGTCACGCTGGGTGAAGGCGAATACACCCTTTGTGACATCTATCTGTTCACCGACGGCATTCTGCCCGACTGGGTGCAGCAGTGGCAGCCCATATTGGAAAAGGCCGACCTGCTGGCCCTGCCCACCCACGCCGACGACGAGCATCTTTTTTTCGGCGGCATCCTGCCCACCTACGCCGGGCAGCTCGGCCTTGACGTGCAGGTGGTGTACATGACCAACCACTGGGGCGAGCGCTATCGCCCGCACGAACTGCTGGACGGCCTGTGGACAGTGGGCGTCACCGCTTATCCCCTCATCGGCCCCTTCCCAGACCTCTATGCCTCGAAGGAGAGCCTGGCCGCCGCCGAGCAGACCTACACGCGCGAGGCGGTGCTCGAGTTCCAGGTGGAGGTCTTGCGCCGATTCAAGCCCGCCGTGGTGGTGGGGCACGACCTTGCCGGCGAGTATGGCCACGGCGCCCACATGCTGAACGCCGCCACACTGCTGGACGCGCTGGAGCCTGCGGCGGACATCACCCAATACACAGACAGCGCCGCCACCTATGGCGCCTGGGACGTCCCCAAAACCTACCTGCACCTCTATGCGGAAAACGAGGTCGTCTTCAACTGGGACACGCCGCTTTCCCGCTTCGGCGGCGCCACCGCCTACGAGATGGCCGTGGCCGGCTTTGCAAAGCACACCTCCCAGCAAGAGTATTTCTCGGTGCAGCAAAGCGGCACCTGGCAGGACTGCCGCAAGTTCGGCCTCGTCCGCAGCACCGTGGGCCCCGATGTGGCCAAGGACGACCTTTTTGAGAACATTGAAGCTGCCCAGCCGCCGCCCGCCGCCGAGAGCGATGCGCCGGCGTCCGACATCTCCGGCCCTGAGCCGGAGGCCTCAAGCGCCGCCCTCTCCACCCCGCCGGGCACCTCGCAGGCCGCTGCGGCATCCATGCCGGCTGTGTCGTCACCGCCGGATGTCTCCCCAGATCAAAGCCCGAATGCCACCCTGCTGCTCACGCTGGTCATTCTGGGCGCCGTGCTCGTCATCCTCGTTTTGTGCATCGTCCTCTTACGCCTGATCCGCCGTTCCAAGCCCCGCGGGGGCAAACGGCGCTGAGCCAACAAAAGGAGCACACCAGTGTAAGTTGCGGCCATTGTCCCGTCCTATAACCCAACCCAGC
>JBFXKS010000262.1:0-2622 GCA_050173515.1 Oscillospiraceae bacterium
ACTATGTGATAGAGAAGACGGAAGGTGACTTTGACGGGCTGGAGTATTTGGCCGGAAAGCCCCTGAGCTGGGTGAACCGTGCCGCGATGCAGGCCACTGCGCTGGCGCACGCCGACGGCGGCGTGCCGGTGATGGTGCTGGAAGTGGAGAGCCTGGCCGAGCGGGACCTGGGCTATTTGATCTACTTCATGGAGAAGGCCTGTGCCATCTCGGGCTACCTTTTGGGGGTGAACCCCTTCGACCAGCCTGGGGTGGAGAGCTACAAGAAGAACATGTTTGCGCTTTTGGGAAAGCCGGGATACGAGGAGGTGCAAAAGAAGCTGAAGGCGCGGCTGAAATAGGCATGGGCCCGCGGCAAAGCGGGAGAAACCTTTGAAGGAGGGCTTTTAAGATGATCAGTTTGATAATCGGGGACAAGGGCTCTGGGAAAACCAAGCAGATGGTGGACATGATCAACGAGTCGTTGAAAACGGCCAGCGGCAACATCGTGTGCATCGAGAAAGGGATGAACCTGACCTATGACCTGGACCACCGCTGCCGCCTGGTGGACATGGGCGAATACAAGATACAAGGCTGCGAGATGTTGTACGGCTTCATCGCCGGGCTGCTGGCCGGCAACTACGACATCATGGAGATTTACATAGACGGTATTTTGAAGGTGCTGGACAAGGACCTGGACAATTTGGGCAAGCTGCTGGCCAATCTGGACGTGCTGGGCGGCGAGAGCGTGAAGTTCATCGTGACGGTGTCCACCGCGCCGGGCAACCTGCCAGACAGCGTGAAAAAGTACGCCTAGAGCATAAGGCGCCCCGCTTGCAAGGCTTTGCTTTGCTGCGCCGAAGTGTGCAGGAATATATCTTGACACAGCCGGCGGGATTGGATATAATAATTTGGCGGCCTGAAAGGGAGTGCCTGTTATGCTGGATTTACGCAAGTGGATGCGGCCGGGCGCTGAGGCGGAAGAGGCGAGCGAAAGCTACGATTTTTCCGGCCGGGACTTTTATGGCTTTGCCGTGGAAAAACCGGTGCACATGCACTACCGCCTGACGCCGACGGGCGCCGGGGTGCGGCTGTGGCTGCAGATAGACGCCGAGCTGAACGCCGAATGTGCGCGGTGCCTGGGGCCGGCTGTGCACGCACTGCACGTGGAGAGCAACTATACCATCACGCCCGAAGAGCTGCTGGAGGACTTTCCGCAGCTGCCGATGCAGGGCAGCCTGCTGGATCTGGAAGAGCTGGCCTATGGCGAAGTGGTGATGGAGACGCCGGCATCCATCGTGTGCAGAGACGACTGCGCCGGGCTGTGCCAAACCTGTGGCGCGCCGCTGGGCCAATGCGGCTGCCCCAAGGACGAAGGCGGCGACGTGCGCTGGCAGGTTCTGCGCGATTTACTGAAAGCGCAGGAAGAGAACATTTAGCGCCACCGTGCGCAGGATGGAACGAAAAAGGCAATAAACGGGTGTGGGCAAGGCTTCGCCCGATGGCACGAGGAGGTGCTCAAGATGGCAGTACCCAAGCGGAAACACAGCAAGGCCCGGCGAGACAAGCGCCGCTCCAACGTATGGAAGTTGACCGCGCCGACATTGGTGACCTGTGCCCAGTGTGGCGCATTCACCGTGCCGCACCAGGCGTGTGGCAGCTGCGGCTTTTACAAGGGCAGGGAAGTTGTGAAACAGAAGGAAGCCTAAAGGCTTTGGTTTGCGGCGCCTTTGCGTAAAAAGGCGCTGGCTTACACGGCAAGCGAAACGCAGGGGAGCCCAGCTTCCCTGCGTTTTTTTCGCCACTGGGCAAAGGAGGTGAGGGCGGCATGGCCGTGCGCATAAAGGCAGTGGAGCCGGCCTCGCCCGCACAGCGGGCGGGGCTGAGGGCCGGCATGGAGATCTTGGCCATAAACGGCCACGAGATATGCGACGGGCTGGACTACGAGTTCCGCACGGTGGCCGAGCGCCTGGAGATAACCGCGCGCGATGCCGCGGGCGGCACACAGCGCCTGCTGGTGGAAAAGGCGGAGTACGAGCCGCTGGGCTGCGCCTTCGAGAGCTACCTGATAGACGGGCAGCACCACTGCAAGAACCACTGCATCTTTTGCTTTGTAGACCAGCTGCCCAAGGGCCTGCGGCCGCCGCTGTACTTTAAAGACGACGACGAGCGGCTGGGGTTTTTGTTCGGCAACTACATCACGCTCACGAACCTCTCTGAGCGCGAAGTGGCGCGCATCATCGAGATGCGGTTTTCGCCGGTGAACATCAGCGTGCACACGATGGATGCGGCGCTGCGCGTGCGGATGATGGGCAACCCGAACGCGGGGCGGGCGCTGAAGATCATCCCGCGGCTGGCGCAGGCGGGCATCGAGATGAACTTCCAGCTGGTGTTGTGCCCGGGCATCAACGACGGCCCGGCGCTGGAGGAGAGCGTCCAAAAGCTGGCGCAGCTGGGCGACGCGGTGGGCAGCATCGCGGCGGTGCCGGTGGGCCTCACGCGCCACCGCGAAGGGCTGGCAAAGCTCTCGGGCTACGGCCGGGAAACGGCGGCGGCCCAGCTGGACATCATGCTGAAGATGGGCGAGGCGCTGCAAAAGCAGCATGGCCGCCGCATGATGTATCCGTCTGACGAGTGGTTTTT
>JBFXKS010000263.1:0-2579 GCA_050173515.1 Oscillospiraceae bacterium
CGGTGATGAAGATCATCACCGCGGCGGCGGCGCTGGACTCGGGCACCTACACACAGGACGACACCTTCTACTGCGGCAGCCAGGTGATGGTGGAGGGCTGGGACAAGCCGATGGGCTGCGCCCAGGGGCACGACCACGGCACGCCCACCCTGCGCCGGGCACTGATAGACAGCTGCAACGTCTCTTTCATCAAAATGAGCGCCGGCATGGGCTCGTCCGTGTGGTACGACTACATCCGGGCCTTTGGCCTCACCGAGCCCACCGGCGTGGACCTGCCGGGCGAGCCCAGCCAGAGTTCCATCAACAACCTGGTGTACTCGGAAGACCAGATGGGCCCGGTGCAGCTGGCCAGCTGCTCGTTCGGGCAGAGCAACAAGTACACGCCCATCCAGATGATCACGGCGGTGTCGGCGGTGGTGAACGGCGGCAACCTGATGCAGCCCTACATCGTGAGCCAGGAACTGGACGCGGCCGGCAATGTGGTGAAAAACTACGACCCGGTGGTGAAGCGGCAGGTCATCTCGCCCGAGACCTCGGCCATCATCTGTGACGCGCTGGAGGAGATGGTGGCCAACACCAGCAATGGCCAGAACGCCTACCTGGCCGGCTACCGCGTGGGCGGCAAAAGCGGCACGGCTGAAAAGCTGGAGGTGCGCACCCAGGAGGACCGCGACGCGTATGTGTCGTCCTTTTTGGGCTTTGCCCCGGCGGACGACCCGCAGATAGCCGTGCTGGTGGCGCTGGACGAGCCGGAGGACACCGAGATGGGCAACTATTTCGGCGGGCGCCTGGCCGGGCCCACCGTGCGGGAGATCATACGGGACTCGATGGGCATATTGGGCGTGGAGCCCGACTATGCCACCGACGCGGAGAAGGCGCGCTCGGTGGTGAGCTGCCCGCGGCTGACCGACCACGACCTGAGCTATGCCCAGCGCCTGCTGAACCAGGCGGAGCTGAACTACAAAGTGATCGGCGAGGGCACCACGGTGATCGGGCAAAACCCGCCGGCAGGCGGCGAGGTGCCCTATGGCGGCGAGGTGCTGATATACACCGACGCGGGGATCCCGCAGGAGTTTGTGACGATGCCCGACCTTGTGGGCCGCCCGCCGGGCAGCAGCATAGAGCTGCTGAAAGGCCTGGGGCTGAACGTGATCACCACCGGGGCGCCCAACGACGGAGACAACGTGCAGGTGGTGGAGCAGAGCGTGGCGCCCGAGACGCAGCTGGCGAAAGGCTCGGTGGTGACGCTAACCATGCAGAACATGAGCGCGGTGGCCGACCGTTGAGCGCCGGATACATTAAGGATACATAGTGATGCGACAATAAAGGGGGCGGGCCGGTGTGGAGTACGCAGAACTGCTGCGCGGAATAAGCTATGCCGGCACGCCGCCGAAGGGCGAGGCGGCCCTGGTGACGCAGGACAGCCGCAAGGTGGTGCCCGGGGCCGTGTTTGTGGCGGTGCAGGGCCGCGGTGTGGACGGGCACGACTTTGCCGCGGCGGCCGTGCAGGCCGGGGCCGGCATGGTGGTGGCCCAGCGGGCGCTGGGCCTTGAAAACGAGGTGGTGGTGGCCGACACCCGGGCGGCCTACGCTGAGATGTGCGCAAACTTTTTTGGCCGGCCGGCCGAAAAGCTGGTGCTGGTGGGCGTGACGGGCACCAACGGCAAGACCACCGTGGCCAGCGTATTGAAACAGGTGCTGGAAAAGAGCGGGATGCCGTGCGGGCTCATCGGCACGGTGCAAAGCGAGATAGGTACACTGGAGATACCGGCGAAGTTCACCACGCCCGAAGCGTGGGACCTGCACGCGCTGCTGGCGCAGATGCTGAAGGCCGGCTGCACCCATGTGGTGATGGAGGCCAGCAGCCAGGCGCTGGACCAGGCGCGACTGGGCGGCTTACACTTCGCGCTGGGCATCTTCACCAACCTGACGCAGGACCACCTGGACTACCACGGGGACATGCAGCGGTATTTTGCTGCGAAGATGCAGTTGTTCGAGCAGAGTGACGCGCTGCTGGCCAACCTGGACGACGCCTTTGGCCGGCGGATGATGGACGAGGCGCCCTGCCCGGTGAAGAAAAGCTTTTCCACCGAGCGCAACATGGCCGATTTCACCGCGCGGAACATCGATTTGCGCAGCGAGGGCGTGCGGTTTGCCTTTTTGGGCGAGGATTTTCTGGAGCCGGTGCGCTTTGCCATTCCGGGCGCCTACAGTGTGGCCAACGCGCTGGCGGCCGGCGCTGCGGCCGTGATGCTGGGCGTGGGCGGCGCGGCGGCAGCCAAAGCCTTGAGTGACGTGCCCGGCGTGAAAGGCCGGTGCGAGGTGCTGCACAGCGGGGCGTTCACCGTGATACGGGACTATGCCCACACCGCAGACGGCTTGGAAAAGCTGCTGGGGGCGCTGAAGCCCTTTGTGCCCAAAAGGCTGGTGGTGCTGTTTGGCTGCGCGGGCAACCGCGACGCCGGCAAGCGCCCGGCGATGGGCGAGGCGGTGGCGAGCTGGGCAGATGCCATCTACCTGACGGCGGACAATCCGCGCACAGAGCCGGTGGATAAGACGATGGAGGATGCGATGGAGCC
>JBFXKS010000264.1:0-2559 GCA_050173515.1 Oscillospiraceae bacterium
AACAACGCGCCCAAACCAAAGGAGAGCGCGTTGAGCAGAAATGATAAAAAGAAGGCTTATTTTGCCGGCCAGACGCATAGCTTCATGTACAATAAAGCCTCGCCAACCACCACCAGCACCTCCAGCGCGGCCAGCACACCGTGGTAAACAGGCAGCGCGACGTGCGGCGCCAAAAGCATCAGAATCAGGTTCAGCAGCGGGTTGGTCAGCAGGTTCACCATCAGGCTGTAGCGCACCGCCTGCCAGCTGCGGGCAGCAAGGCCCATCGCGGCGCCCTCCACGGCCATGGTGAGCCCCAGCGCCAGCAGCAGTGCCAGCAGGGCGCTCACAGGGCGCCCTGGTCACGCTCCCAGTCGGCGGTCTCTTCGGGGGTCTCTGTGGCGGCCGGTGGGGCCGGTTCGTCAAAGTGTGGCGGCGGCATGAAGGCCGGGGTGTCCCCGGGCATGTTGGTGTAGGCCGACGGTGGCGCCGCGGGCGTGGCCGCGTCTGGTTCAGGCGCCGTCGGGGCCACCGGCATGGGCGGCGTGGCAGGCGGGGTGGCCGCTTGCGATTGCAGGTGCACGTTTACCGTGGGGGCTGGCCCATAGGCCTGCGCGCCGGGCGGTGGTGGGTAGACCCCTTGGGGCGGGTAGTAAGGCTGCGGCGCATAGGGGCCCACCGGTGGCGGCGGGGCCACCTGCGATGCGGCGGGGTAGTACGGCGCCGCAGGGTAACCTTGTGGCACCGGTGGCGCGGGTGCATGGGGCGTGCCGTAGAAGGGGCCCTGCCCGGCTGGGGGCACCGGCGCAGGTGGCACAGACGGTGCGGACGCCCATGTGCCCTGTTGCGGTGACACGGGCGGCCAGGTGGCATGTGCCTGCGGTGGGGCAGGGGGTGGTGCTTTGGGTTTCTTGCGCACGGCGCGCACGATCAGCACCACAGCCAGGGCAATGAACCCCAGCAGCACGAGCAGCAGTAAAAACGGAACCCCAAAGTAAACCAGCATACTCACCGGCGCGGCCGCGTCGAACAGGCGCACCGGGCGTTTTTTCACAGCGTTTTTCATGGTGGAGTCTCCTTTAATTACGAAGTGACAACAAGGGCATAGTCCCGTGTCCCTTGCGGCGGTGGATTTGCGAGCCGTAGGCCGCGGGGTCAATACCGGTTATTTCTTGCGTTTGCTCAAGGTGTAGACGATCAGGACGATGGCGGCGATGGCCATCACCGCCAGCACGCCGACCAAAAGAGTGACCCAAATGGAGCCGCCGCTTTCGGCGGCCAGCACCTCCGACGGTGCGATGGCGTCAAAAAAGAATGGGGCCAGCAATGCCTTCATAACAAAACCTCACTTTCGTTTTGGGGAACGCGTAAAGCCGATATCTTGTGTCGATTTTGATTCTTCACAGCCAGCAGCAGCCCCAGCGCGGAAAGGCCGGTGAGCACCGCGACGACGGGCCGCACCACGCCCTGCGGCAGCTCGAAGAAGAAAAGCGGCACGGTGCCCAGCAGCAGCCCCAGGGTGGTGAGGCCGAACGACAGCCCCGGCGATTCCGGCAGCACGCTGCTCACCGCGCACAGGGTGATGGGCATGTTGATGTTGAACAGCAGCAGCCCCAGCACAGCGGCCGCAGGCATGTCGCTGAAAAACAGCAGCGGAATGGACAGCAGCAGCGTGACGACCCCCACCGTACGGGCGCCCAGCGCATCGGCCAAAAAGCCGCCGACGGCCTTGCCCAAAAAGGCGGCGGCGCCGGGCAGCACCCGCAGCAGCGCCGTGGTGCGCCAAGGCAACGGCACCAGCCCGCCGCCGTAGGCCCGAATGATGATGGAAGCCAGGCACAGCGCCAGCACGGCCGCCGCGGGGATGGCCGCCGCCGCGCCGAAAAAGGCATTGAAGGTTTGTTTTGAGGCGGATGCCTGCCGCCATGCCCACCCCGCGCCCACCAGCGAGAGCAGCGTCAGTGCCAGCGGCAGCCAGAGCAAAGCGGCGCCCGCCTGGCCGGCCAGCGTGCCCAGCGCCACGCCCAGTGCCCCGGAAGACACGAACACCCCGCTGCGGGCCATGCGCCCGTTCGCGCCGGCCAGCGAGTCGATGCCGCCGCCCACGTGGAACAGCGCATTGCCCAGCCCGGCCAGCACCAGCGAAGGCCAGGCGAAAGGCAGGCAGGCCAGCGCCGCCAGCAGCAGCAGGCAGCCCAGCGCCGCCGCCGGGAAGCGGGGCCGCGCGTCGCACCAGCTGCCAAAAACCGGCTGCAGGCCAAAGGCCAGCATGTTGTAGAGCAAAAAGCCCAGCGTGGTGGCCTGCAGGTCGGGCATTTGGGCGGCAAAGCCGGCAAACAGCAGGAAAAAACAGGAGAAATCCACGCTGAAATGGCCAAACGTGTAGGCCGCCAAGGTGGCCTTGTTGCCCATGTGCCGCCCCCTCTCGCCGCCGCGCGGCGTGTTTTGTTCCCTAGGCATTGTGGATTCGAACGCCATGTGCCCTAAAGGCGCCATTTTGGCGCTGCACGGCGTCATCGTCTTTGCCGGGCGAAAAGCCCGGCGGCATCCTCTTTCTTGTGCTGCATCCAAACTGCCGCC
>JBFXKS010000265.1:0-2540 GCA_050173515.1 Oscillospiraceae bacterium
TCTCAGAACATGCCGTTCTGCGACACCTCGCACCTGCGCTGCCCGCACATGAAAGGCCTGGACGACTGATACCGCAAGGCGCATCCCGCGAAAACGGCAAACGGCGGTTTTCGCGGCGGCGCGCAGCGCCGGTGGCGGCCAACGCCGCCGGATGCGCCGGCCAAGCCGGCGGCACATGCCTGCCGTTTAGCACCATATGATAACCCCCGGCGGGGACCCTTTGGAGGGAGCCGCCGGGGGCTTTTGTGCGCCGACATGGTTGGGCGCATTTTGTGCGAAAAAGCCGAACCTTTTTGATTTTTCCGGTATTTTTGCGCGATTAAATCCGGGGTTTATCTTGCGCGCATAAATTCGATGGATCGCACTTTATCTGGGCGGTAAAAATCAGAAAAAATCACGGAGAAAATCCGGTTCCAAGGTGATATTTTGCCTGTGCACGACGGCCCAGCTGAAGCGGGACACCAAGTCGCCGGCGCGCACAGCCTTTGGCTTGGGCAGCAGGCCGGCCAGGTGGGCCAGCAGCCCAACGAGCGGCTCGGGGCCGCCCAGCCGCGCACGCAAAGCGCCGAGGTCGAGGTCCCTGTCCCGCTTGGAAAGGCGGCGGCCGTCCGGCGCCAGCAGCAGCGGCGTGTGGCAGTAACGTGGCGCCGTGTAGCCCAGGCGCCGCATCAGCCAGATCTGGCGGGCGGTGCTGCCCAGCAGGTCCTGCCCGCGCACCACCTCGCTCACGCCGGCATCGCCGTCGTCGGCGGCCACGGCCAGCTGGTAGGCAAACACACCGTCGCTGCGCCGCACAATGAAATCGCCGCAGTCCTTTTGCAGGTTTTCACACACGGGCCCCAGATGCCCATCGGTGAAGCAAATGGTCTCATCCGGCACGGCAACGCGCACAGCAGGCGCATGCCGCGCGCTTTTTTGGGCCACCTCGTGCGGCGTCAGGCGGCGGCAGCGCCCGTCGTAGCGGGGCGTGCCGTCGGCCAGATGGGGCGCGCTGGCCGCGTGCAGCTGGGCCCGCGTGCAAAAGCAGGGGTACAAAAGGCCCTGTGCCTCCAGCTTTTCCAGCTGCTGCGCGTAAAAGGCGGTGCGCATGCTCTGGAAATAGGCGAAGCTTGGCGCGTCGCCTTTTTTCGGGCCCTCATCGTAGTCCAGCCCCAGCCACAGCAGGTCGTCTATCACATCGGCACTTTGCCGCGCGCCGGTGCGCTGGGGGTCGAGGTCTTCGATGCGCAGCAGCAGCCGGGCGCCCTGCGCGCGGGCCGACAGCCAGCACAGCAGCGCCGTAAGGGCGTTGCCAAGGTGCATGCGGCCGCTGGGCGTGGGCGCAAAGCGGCAGAGCGCAGAGGGTGGCATGGGGCCTCCTTTGGTGTGGCGGGCGCGGGCGGCTGGCAGGTTCTACCGTGATGGTACCACGTTTGCCCGGCGCGGCGCAAATGGCACAGGCGGCAAAAAAAGGGCGAAAAACAGAGGCTTTATGCGCAACTGCGCCCGGCCGCCCATTTGGCGGTTGCCAAAGCGCGCAAAAGCCGGTATAATGAGGGTTATGATTATTTTCGGAAGGAGGAAAAAGCAATGAAGAATTACCAAAAATACGCCCCCGGTTACTTCCCGGCGCCAAACAGTGCGCACCGCTGGGTAACCAAAGACCACATCGAGAAAGCCCCCATCTGGTGCAGCGTAGACCTTAGAGACGGCAACCAGAGTTTAGTGGTGCCCATGAACCTTGAGCAGAAATTGAACTTTTTCTCCTTCCTGGTGAAAATCGGGTTCAAGGAGATTGAGGTGGGCTTTCCCGCCGCCAGCGACACCGAGTTCGAGCTGCTGCGCACGCTGATAGAGCGTAACATGGTGCCCGACGATGTGACGCTGCAGGTGCTCACACAGGCGCGCGACCACATCATCAAGAAAACCTTCAAGGCCATTGAAGGCGCCAAAAAGGTGATCGTGCATTTTTACAACAGCACCAGCCTGGCCCAGCGCGAGCAGGTGTTCCGCACCGGGCAGGACGAAATCAAGAAAATAGCGGTGGACGGCGCGAAGCTGGTGAAAAAGTTGGCTGCGAAGCACCCGGGCCAGCTCACCATCGAGTACAGCCCCGAAAGCTTCACCGGCACCGAGCCGGAATATGCGCTGGAGGTGTGCAACGCGGTGCTGGACGTGATACAGCCCACCGCCGCCCAGCCCATGATCATCAACATCCCGGCCACGGTGGAGATGAGCATGGCGCACGTGTACGCCGACCAGATCGAGTACATCAGCGACAACCTGAAATATCGCGAAAACGTCATTTTATCCATCCACCCGCACAACGACCGCGGCTGTGCCGTGGCCGACAGCGAGCTGGGTCAGCTGGCCGGCGCGCAGCGCGTGGAGGGCACGCTGTTTGGCAACGGCGAGCGCACCGGCAACGTGGACAACGTGACCCTGGCCATGAACCTGTACAGCCACGGTGTAGACCCCGGGCTCGACTTTTCCAACATGCCCGACGTGGTGGAGCAGTACGAGGCGGCCACGCGCATGCAGGTGTACGAGCGCCAGCCCTA
>JBFXKS010000266.1:0-2540 GCA_050173515.1 Oscillospiraceae bacterium
AAATCATTTTGCCGGAAGACAGGATCCCGAGGCAATGGTATAACCTGCGCGCCGACATGCCCCAAAAGCCACCGCCCCTTGTGAACCCGGGCACCGGCAAGCCCGCCACGCTGGAAGAGCTCACCCCGGTCTTCTGCGACGAGCTTGCCAAGCAGGAATTGGACGACACCACGCCGTTCATCGACATCCCCGAGCCCATCCACGAGTTCTATAAAATCTATCGGCCGTCGCCGGTGGTGCGCGCCTACGAGCTGGAAAAGGCGCTGGGCACCCCGGCCAAGATCTACTACAAGTATGAGGGCAACAACACCTCGGGCAGCCACAAGCTGAACTCCGCCGCCGCGCAGGTGTACTACGCCAAGATGCAGGGCCTTGAAAGCCTGACCACCGAGACCGGGGCAGGGCAGTGGGGCACCGCGCTGGCCATGGCCTGCGCCTACTTCGGCGTCGACCTCACGGTCTACATGGTCAAGGTCAGCTACGAGCAAAAGCCCTTCCGCAAGGCGGTCATCGAGACCTTCGGCGCCGACATCATTCCCAGCCCCAGCAACACCACCGCGGTGGGCCGCGCCATTTTGGAAGAGCACCCCGGCACCGGCGGCAGCCTGGGCTGCGCCATCTCCGAAGCCGTGGAAAAGGCCGTGAATACGGAGAAATGCCGCTATGTGCTGGGCTCTGTGCTGAACCAGGTGGTGCTGCACCAAAGCGTCATCGGCCTGGAGACCAAGGCCGCCATGGACATGATCGGCGAATACCCCGACGTGGTCATCGGCTGCGCGGGCGGCGGCTCCAACCTCGGCGGGCTCATCGCCGGCTATATGCGCGACCGCCTCACCGGCAAGGCCTCTCCGCGCTTCATCGCGGTGGAGCCGGCCTCCTGCCCCAGCCTCTCGCGCGGGCGCTATGCCTACGACTACTGCGACACCGGCCGCATCACGCCCATGGCCAAGATGTATACGCTCGGCAGCGGCTTCATCCCGTCGCCCAACCACGCCGGCGGCCTGCGTTACCACGGCATGTCGCCCATTTTGTCCAAGCTCTACGATGACGGCTACCTCGACGAAGCCCTGGCGGTGGAGCAGACCAAGGTGTTCGAAGCGGCCACGCTGTTTGCCCGCCACGAGACCATCCTTCCGGCGCCGGAGTCTGCCCACGCCATCCAGGGCGCTATCGAGGAGGCCTTGCGCTGCAAAGAGACGGGCGAGGCGAAGACCATCCTGTTTGGCCTCACCGGCACCGGTTACTTCGACATGAACGCCTATATGAACTTCCAGCGCGGCGACATGACCGACTTCATCCCCACCGACGCCGACCTTGAGCAGGGCTTTGCCAGCTTGCCGCCCCAGCCCGCCCTGTAAGCTTTGAAAAGCACGTCTGCATCGCCCTTTGCGGCGGCTGGGTTTCGCGCCCGGCCGCCGTTTTTGCATCCTTGTCACGTCGGCTTTCGGCCCACCTTCCACATCACCGTGCCGGCCCCGGGCCCATTTGCACTTTCGGGGCGTAAATGGTAAAATATGGAAGTTGCTTTTTATCCTTTATTGCGAAGTAACAACAAGGGTATGATCCGCCGTCCCTTTGGGTGGTGGATTCGCGAGCCGCAGGCGCGCGGGGCCCGGGGCCCGGCCCCGGGGTCAATACCGGTTATTAGGAGGATGCCCCATGGCCAAGCGGGCCCTGCTGCTCTTGCTCACCCTGTGCTTTGTGCTGGGTGTGGCCGGCTGTGGCACCGTCACGATGCAAAACACCTACGATTTGCTGCGCGCGCCGGTACTTGGCGGCGGGCTGGACGAGATACAGAACGCCCTCAAGGCCTATCTTGGCGGCGAGGAGCCCCAGTATAAATACCCCCGCTCGGGCGAGTGGCGCAGCCCGCTATTGCAAACCGACCTGAACGGTGACGGCCGCCAGGAGGCCATCGTGCTCTACAGCGTGCCCGAGACCGCCACCACCTATCTTGAGAAGGGCAGCATGGTTTACATTGCCGTGTTGGAGCGTGTGGAGGGCGTGTGGACGGTGCTGCAAGACGTGCAGGGCATGGGCACCGAGGTCATCAGCGTGGAGGTGGCCGACCTGCTGGACGGCGAAACTTTGCAGCTCATCGTCTGTTTTGCCAACGCAAACCTCTCATCCACCGTGTTCACGCTATACCAATACATCGATTTCAGGCTGGACAAAACCATCCAGTACGACTACTCCCGCTACCAGATCGGCGACTTCACCGGCCGCGGCGGCAACGACCTCATCCTCGTCTCCCGCAGCGATCAGCTCGGCGGCCTGCTGCTCATCTACATGCCCATACGGGACGGCCACTTTGTCTCCGAGGACTTTCCCGCGCCGGTGAAGCTGGACGCCAACTTCGTCTCCTGTGTGAACCTGGTGCCGGGCGCCGCGCCGGACGGCGGACGCCTTTTGGTGGTGGACGGCCACACCGCCACCGACAACGGCCCGCTGGCCAGCCAAATGATCTACTCCTCGGCTGAGAACGAACTGTTCTACACCACCGAAGACTATAACCCACTGCGCGGCGCCGCCGCCCGCAT
>JBFXKS010000267.1:0-2521 GCA_050173515.1 Oscillospiraceae bacterium
CGGCTTCTCCATCTTCACCGACGAAGAGACCAAGGCGCTCATCCGCCGCCTGGGCAAAACGCGCGGCGTGCTCATCCTCACCGATTCCGACGCCGCCGGCTTCAAGATCCGCCACCACATCGAAATGATCGCCCGTGGCTGCCCGGTCAAAAACGCCTACATCCCGGCGCTGCCCGGCAAGGAGCCTCGCAAAAGCCATCCGTCCAAAGAGGGCACCCTCGGCGTGGAGGGCCTGCCCGTGCAGGCCCTGCGCGCCGCTTTGCTGCGCGCAGGCGTCGCCACACAGAAGCCCCGCGCGCCGCAGGATCCCATCACCTACACCGACCTGTACGAGTGGGGCATCTCCGGCGGCAAGGGCAGCGCGGTGCGCCGGCGCGCATTGCTGCAGGCGCTCGGCCTGCCGCCGCGCCTGTCAAAGCGCGCTCTCATCGGGGTTTTGTCCAGCCTCTACTCCAAAGAGGAACTCACGCGCCACATCCGCGCTTTGCCCGCCGAGGCCCCGGCTGTGCCGCAGCGCCCGGTGCTGTTTTGGGACTTCCACGGCACGCTCACCCTGCCCGACGTCGTCTGGTTCGACGCCGCCATGGAGGCCGCCGCCCAGCAGGTGCCCCAAAAGCCGCTGGCACGCAAAACGCTGGAGCGCTATTTCAGCGCCACCTGCCTGCCGTGGTTCACCGTGCCCTCGCGCGACACCCGCCACCTTGCGGCGCCGGGCGCTTGGTGGGCCCACTGCGAGGCGCACTTCGTGCCCATGTTCCAGCGGTGTGGCTTCACGCTCGCCGAGGCGCAGCGCATCGCGCCCGCCGTCCGGGAAAAGGTCCTCCAGCCCCAGCGCTACCACCTGTATGAAGACGCCGTTCCCACCCTTCAGGCCCTCGCCGCCCGCGGCTACCAAAGCTTCATCCTCAGCAACAATTTCCCCGAGCTCGCTGCCATCGTCAAGGCGCTGGGCCTTGCGCCCTATTTCCAGGACGTGCTGGTCTCGGGCCGCATCGGCTACGACAAGCCCCACCCCGGCATCTTCGCCGCCGCCCGCCAGGCCGCGGCGCCCTGCCAAAACCTCTGGCTCATCGGCGACAATCCCGTCGACGACATCGAAGGCGCCAACGCCGCCGGCTTTGTCAGCGTGACGGTGCACGGCCCGCCCGTGCCCGCCGCCACCCACTCGGTGCAGCACCTCGCCCAGCTGTTGCCGTTGCTGCCCTGAAAAATGCATATAAAAAAGCCGCGGCCCATCCGGAGCTTTTCCGGTGTGTCGCGGCTTTGTCTGTCTGTCGGGCAGCGGCGGCGCATCTTGCGCCGCTGGCCTCATTCGCCTTCAGGGCCCTGTGGCGGCGGGGCATCTGCCACGTCCGGCGGCGCGTCTGCCGCTGGCTCGGCTTCGGCCACCTCGCCCTGCACATCGCCCTTGCCCTGCTTGCCCATGTTCTTTTTTTGCAGGCGCCGCTCGATCAAGTCGCTGGCCAGCGTGTACAGCACGGCCGCCGTGGGCACGCCCAGCAGCATCCCGGCAAAGCCAAACAGCCCGCCGCCCACCACAATGGCCACCAGCACCCACATGGCCGGCAGCCCCGTCGAGTTCCCCAGTATCTTCGGCCCCAGCACGTTGCCGTCAAACTGCTGCAATACAATAATGAATATCGTGAACCACAGCGCGCTCCACGGGTTCATCACCAGCAGTATCATAATGGACGGGATGGCCCCGATGAACGGCCCGAAGAACGGGATCACGTTGGTCACCCCAATGATGATGCTGATGAGCAGCGTGTAGGGCATCTCGATGAACAGGTTCGCCACCGACATGAACACAAAGCAGATCGCGCCAATGATGGCGCTGTCCAGTATCTTGCCGCCGATGAACCCCGAAAACACGCCGTTCGAAAGCTGCCCTATGCGCATCAGGCCGTCGGCGCCGCGCTTTGGCAGCAGCGCATACAGCACCCGCCTCGTCTGCGTCAGCAGCTTTTCCTTGCTGGCCAGCATGTAGATCGACGCGATCACCGCTGTCAGCGCGCCGATCACCCCCGAGCCTATCTGCATGCCGATGTTCACCAGGTTCGGCAGGCTGCGCATGATGTCCACCACCTGCCGCAAAATGTCGGTGTAGGTCACGGTCAGGCTCGTCAGCAGCTCCTCTTCTATCTCAAAGCGGGCGCCCAGCCAGGCCACCAGCTCGTTCAGGTTGTTCAAATACTGCGAGAGGTTGCTCGCCAGCGTCATCACGCTCTCCACCAGCTGCGGCACCACCAGCCCAATCAGCAGCGCCACCACCAGCAGCGCCACCACATAGGTGGTCACCAGGGCCGCCCCGCGCTTCCTGCGCAGCCTGGCAAACAGCCTGTTCTCAAAAAACCGCATGGGCATGTTCAGCAGATAGGCCAGCGCCACGCCTGCAATAAAGGGCGATATAATGCCGTACAGCCGCGCCGCCACCTCGGTTATCGCCCGGAAGTTGGCCAGCGCCAAATACAGCAATATGCCGATGCACACCACCACCAAATTGCCCAGCGTCCGCTTGGTG